>JAHEGF010000347.1 GCA_024645155.1 Phyllobacteriaceae bacterium
TGAACTGTCAGGGCGTAGCCGAAATCAAAATCGTCATAGCGCTTTTTCGTTTGCCACGGGGTTTCGGCATCCGGCGTTTCAAAAACGGATTTCAGAAGTTTGATCTTGGCGACCCCCCGATCGCTATCCTCTTCCTCAGGCGTCACCAGCAGGTTGACCCCCGGCTTGCTCGTTTCCCGTGAGGCGGTCATCACCGTCCACAGGGACCCGTTCAGCAAGCCCTTGGCCGGGTCATTGCGCAGACATACAAGCTTGTCTCCGGCTTGAGGTGTTACCGCGTCGAAGCCCTTTAGCTGGCGAAGGCGCTGGTTGTAGCGCCGCCGCGTCCGGTTGATCCCGACCAGCACCTGATCGGCGCCGACGACTTCCGATTGTTCGATATCGCCCTTGCCGACAACCCTTGCTGCCCCATAGTCACCATATCCGATCTCCCTGCCCTCGCGCACGTCCAGTGCCAGCCTGATGATTGGATTGTCCCGGGCCTGGCGGTGAATCTCGGTCAAAAGGCAATCCGGATCATGCTCGGTAAAGAACCCGCCTCCGGAAATCGGCGGCAACTGGCCCGGATCGCCCAAAACCAGGATCGGCGTGCCAAAACTCATCAGGTCACGGCCAAGGTCTTCGTCCACCATCGAGCATTCATCGACGATCACGAGACTGGCCTTGCTGATCGGGCTTTGCCGGTTAAGCGAGAAAGTCGGTGCCAGCGATGTCTTGCCGGTCGCCTGGTCTGCCACCATTTCTTCGCCGCGCGGCCTGTAGATCAGCGAGTGTATGGTGCGCGCGTTGGTGGCGCCCTTGGACCGCAATACTTGCGCCGCCTTTCCGGTAAACGCGGCAAACTGCACGTCCCCGTCGGCGTTCTCGGCAAAATGCCTGGCCAGCGTCGTCTTGCCGGTACCTGCATAGCCAAAAAGCCTGAATATCTGGGGCTTGCCGGACTTCAACCAGCTTGAAACCGCTTTCAATGCGGCGTCCTGTTGCGGGGAAAACTGCATGGCACCTGCTTTGCAGGATTCGCCGGTTTCCTCAACTGCCATCCTTGTTCAATTCCGGATTGGGATGGTAACCGGGCCCGATCGTCAGCGGCTTGTCGGGCATCTCGTCGCTGGAAATCTGCGACGAGACCGTAAAGGTTTCATCGAACAGCACCATGTCGTCCCCCCAGCGCAGGAGCCGGACATGAACCGAATACGGTGTGTGTTTCCTGATGCCTTTTAGCGATGGCGTGCGCAAACCGTAACGTTTCGAACGTGGTGTCACCTTCACGCGCACTGTATGTGGTTCACCGCCGGCAGGATTTTCAAAAACCGCCTCGATAACCGAATAGTTGGGCACCGGCTTTGTCAGGTAGGCGGTAAAGCCATAGAAGGCATCGGCGACACGGTAGTTGAAGATGAACCCTTTGCCGGCGATCAGGAGATACGGTTTTTCGCCGGGGTTTTCACGTGTCAGCCATCCCGCCGCAAACAGGACCGTTAGCAATGCCAGCGCCGCAAAGATGATGGTCCTGAAAGATACCTTGCCGTCAAACATCTGGCTCCCCGGGAATGGAGCCATCCTTGCACGATTTCGCTGCCAGTTCGAGATATACGTGTCGCGGAACGCTGGCCGCGGCCGCTACTGAGATGCCACTACTGCCGGGCGGATAATGTCTTGTGTTTCATCGTGTTCCGCTGTCGCATGTTCCTCAACGTCGGCAAGGGCATCTTCTTCTTCACCTGCACGAACTTCCTCTTCGTTGCCGTCAGAGACTTTACGATGATCGGCGATAGCATTGATCGCATCATCAAGCGCTTCCCTGTCCAGGACCTTCAGGTTCGGGCGCGACCGTAGCCATGAACTGATTTTCGGAACCAGCGGGGCCTCCTGAATGAGTTTCATGAACCGATTGTCGAGGCCTTCGACCGCCGGGTCCGTTTCACCATACCCGGCATTTTTGCGGACGCGTTCGGCCCTTTCGGAATCTTCGGCCAGCATGGCGTTGAAATCATCAAAAACCTTCAGATATTCCAATGCACCAATTGCGCCCAGTCCCTCGCCGATCGCCTGACAAATCTCCGGGTGATCGAAGGCAGCACTGGCAAACTGTCCGTGCCCGCCCTCAAGTGCCTCATGCAAATAGAAATCCATTGCAAACGCCAGATAGGCGTCTTGCGGAAGCTCATCGACATCGAAATGAAGCTCGGCAATCAAGTACTCGACAATTTCTGAATTGAGCTTCACGGCTGCGACAGGCTTGTCTGATTCCATTGCCTGGCGCGACATCAAAATGAAATTCAAGCGCCCTCCTACGTCGTCGAGGATTTCTTCAATCGGTTCTCCGCCAGTTTCGGCTTCACCAGCCGGTTCTGGCGGCTCGGTGATTGCCGGCTCTTGTGTCTCCGGCGTTTCGGGTTCCCGCAAGGACAAGGCAATGGTTTCCACTTGGCCGCCACCATCGTTATCGCGAATCGCGGACCGTGGCATTGCCGCTGGTTCGGCTATGGTGCGTTGTTCCCTATTGAGAATATTAGCGATGCGGCTTTGCAGCACCTCGTTACTTGACGGCCGGGCGCTCGCCGCTCCGGCGTTTGATCGCGTCAGTTGGAATAGCCGTCCGAACATTGTCCTCCCCCGCAAAGAATACGTGATGTTGCAGGAAACCATATTCCGGTATCCAGAGGGATAATGCCTGAAGATATTTCGCAGCAGCGTTTACAAGCTGTTAATCCGGCATGGCCGACCATTGTGAGGATGGAAGGTACAGATAAATCCCTGTCTGTCTGATCACATCCCCTGCGGCCCGCGATTGACAGCCGCGACACCGGTCCGGCAAACCTCGACCAGTCCCAGCGGCTTCATGATCGCAACGAACTGCTCGATCTTCGACACGCGCCCTGTGATCTCGAATATGAAATGCTCGGTGTTGGCGTCAATCACCTGTGCCCGGAATGCATCGGCAAGGCGTAATGCCTCCACCCGGTCATCACCCGTGCCACTCACCTTGACCAGCGCCAGTTCCCGTTCAAGCGGCTTGTCATGGCCCAATCCTTCGGCAACCACTGTCAGGTCAACCACTCTGTGAACAGGCACGATACGTTCCAGTTGCGCCTTGATCTGTTCGAGTACATGCGGTGGGCCGCGGGTGACG
>JAHEGF010000348.1 GCA_024645155.1 Phyllobacteriaceae bacterium
GAAAGCTGAAGGGCCGAGTTGATATTCATGGACTTGCGAACCATAAATCCTTGGCCGTCGTAGTAGTTGACTACCGAAAAATCGAGTCCAAGCTGGGTGTCGCGGCTCATGGTCCAGGTGGTATTGCGCGGAAGAATGTCGATTTCGCCTGACTGCAACGCGGTGAAACGTTCTTTCGCCGACAGTGGTGTAAATTTCGCCTTTTCGGCATCACCAAACACAGCTGCAGCAACTGCCTTGCAGAAATCAACATCGAGACCGCTCCAGTTACCAGCGGAATCCGGATTGGAGAATCCCGGCAAGCCCTGGCTCACCCCACATTGCACGAAACCTTTTGCCTTAACGTCATCGAGCGTCGCAGCAGATGCAACCGATGCAATCGCAGCAGCTGCAGCGGCGCCAAGTACGCCCTTGAGAACGGTTTTCTTCATGTTTACACAACCTTTTTCTTTAGCATTTTTTACTCGTGCGGGAGCGTCAATCCAGCAATTTGCGGATCGCCTCTGGTATCACGTACCAATAATTCATCGGAACCTCCCGTTCACGAACTCTATCGAATGTTATATTGACCACCCGGTCAAGGGCGATTTGCGTCAACTCTGCCGCAAATTGCGGTTTTTGACTAATTGGTTAGGTTAAAAACTGCGAAACCGGCATATTGTTTCGTAAAATCATTTGTTACGGCTCACGGGCCTTGCGATCGCAGTATCCGGCGATAATGTCACCAAAAAGCAATATTTACAGGAATTACCAAGTTGGTAGCTAACGCCCCCACACCAAAGCCCGGCATCAATACGCGGCTGACCCATACCGGCTATGATCCGCACGAGTATCATGGCTTCGTCAATCCGCCGGTGGTTCATGCGTCCACGGTCTTGTTTGCGAACGCCGCCGAGGCGGCCGCCTACAACAAGCGATTTACCTATGGCACGACCGGAACACCGACCACTGAGGCACTGGCTGCCGCAATGGATGCACTTGAGGGTTCTGCCGGAACAGTTGTCGTGCCGTCGGGCCTAGCCGCCGTCACTGTCGCTCTTCTAGGATTTGTGTCCGCGGGAGATCACTTGCTGATAACCGACTCGGTTTATTTTCCGACCCGGCGGTTTGCCGAAACCGTGCTTAGGCGCCTTGGCGTCGAAGTCGAATATTATCATCCGGAAATCGGTACGGAGATCGCCGCGTTGATGCGCCCCAATACGCGTGCGGTTTTCACGGAATCGCCGGCATCCAATACTTTCGAGATTCAGGATATTCCAGCGATTTCCCGTGCCGCTCACAAAAACGGCGCGGTGGTCCTGATGGATAATACATGGGCAACACCCTTGTATTTCAAGCCGTTGGATCACGGGGTGGACATTTCGATTCAAGCGACCACAAAGTATCCGGCCGGTCACTCCGATCTTGTCGGTGGCACCATATCGGCAAACGAAAAACACTGGCCGCAATTGTGGGATACGTTCCGTGCGCTGGGAACCTGCGCAGGTCCCGATGATACCTATCAGGTTCTACGTGGCCTGCGGACAATGGGCATCCGCCTTGAGCGGCACCAGGCCAGTGCACTGGAAATAGCCAAATGGCTGCAGGGTCTGCCCAGCGTCTCCGACGTGTTGCACCCGGGACTTGAAAGCCATCCGGGTCACGCATTGTGGAAACGTGATTTCTGCGGATCGTCCGGATTGTTCGCCTTTGTCATGAACGGCGGAGGCCGCAGCAACGCACACGCGTTTCTCAACGCCCTGACGCTTTTTGGACTTGGCGCATCGTGGGCCGGATATGGCAGCCTTGCCGGCCATGTATCGCTTCGCGACCGGACCATCGCAAAGGGCGAGAACTATGCGGGACCAGTCATCCGGCTGCAGATCGGCCTAGAGGATGTGCCGGACCTGAAAGCCGACATTCAACGAGGGCTTGATGCGGCGGCAGCGGTTTCGGATTGAACCTGAATCGCCGCATTACCTCACTTTGATCCGCGATCGGCCGCGTACGCCCGCAGTTTTGCTTTACCCCAATTTCGCGCCGGCTTCTCGACGCATTCGAACAGCGTTATCGAGATGATGACGACCAATACATAGAGACCCAGCCAGAACGGCCAACCTTCCTTGATGCCGGGAATCCCGCCTAGCATTGCACGGGTGATATTGTGCGACAGGTAAAGCGAGTACGAAATCTGCCCAAGACCTGCCACCGCCGGCAGCGAAAGAAAGGCGGCGGCTAAGGGATTGTACCTTACTGCAGGAATTGCCACGCTGAGGAACACCAGTGAAAGCATGATGCGGTAGGTGTTTTCGATCATGAACGGTCCAAAGGCGATTAAGCCGATGACGCCGGCTATGGGCAACGGATGCCGCCAAATCCCCACCATTTTGGGCGCAACGGATTCAATACCGCGCAAGGAAACGCCCATCAGAAAATAGAAGCCGTAAAACACGATCATGTAGCCGCCGCCGAAACCCGCCATTTGCCATTCCGGGTTGAGATAGCGGGATATCGGTCCCAGATTGTACATCGCGACCAAACACGCGGCGAGCAGGACGAAGGGGAAAAACTTCCAACGCAGCAAAAAGACAAGAACCGGAAATACCAGATACCAGAAAAACTCGATACTGATCGACCAGGATGCCCAGTCCCACGATGGCGGCGCAAAGCCCCAACCATGCACGAGAAACAGGTGTGAGATGAAAGTGTCGATGGTGGATCCGGGTTGTGACGAATATTTGGGGAAAACGACGACGAGAAAAAGCAAGACCACCAGATGCAGCGGGTAAATCCTGACAAGCCGCCGCCACAAGAATCGCCCGGTATTGGAAATCGATCCCGAAAGGCGTTCGAAATAGACCTCGGTCAGGATATAGCCCGATAGGGCAAAGAAGGTGGCGACCCCATAGATGCCGAAAGACTTAATGACGGCCAGCACAGTTTCATGGGCGGCATTTTGCGGCGTCGAAAAAGCATGGAAATGATAGACAACGACCATTGATGCCGCGATGCCGCGCAATCCGGTCAGCGGAACAATGTGCTCCGGTCCATAAAACGGCGCAGTGCCTTCACTGTTACGGCCTTGACGTTCGATCATTTGCCCCGTGCCAGTAAACTGGCGATCCCGGCAGGACTCGA
>JAHEGF010000349.1 GCA_024645155.1 Phyllobacteriaceae bacterium
AGTCACCGCGCCAGCCAGGCGGCCCGCCGTCGCGCCACGCTTGACGCCCAGCTGGAATTCGGCCCAGCTTTGGACTCGCATCTTTTCGAGCGCCTCTGCATATTCATCGAGCGGATGTGCCGAAAAATAGAACCCTACCGCCTGGAACTCCCGCTGCAGCCGTTCAGCGGGCAGCCAGTGTTCGGCCTGTGGCAGGACGAGGCCTTGGCGCGGGGCATCGGCAATACCGAAAATATCTGTCTGTCCGCTCTCCTCGTCATCCCTCGCCTTCGCTGACATCCCGATAATCCGTTCAAGACCCGCCATCATTGCCTCGCGTTGATGGCCGAATTCATCGAGCGCACCGGACGCTATCAGGCTTTCAAAAACCCTTTTTCCGGCAATACGAGGGTCGATGCGCTGGCAAAAATCTTCGAGGCTTTCGAACTGTTTTTCGCTGCGTTTTTCGACAATGTGATGGACTGCCGCATCACCAACACCCTTTATCGCGGCAAGTGCATAGAAAATCCGGTTTGCGTCGACCTCAAAATCACGGTGCGACGTCTTCACCGACGGGGCGACGACATCAATGCCCATGCGCAATGCTTCCTGCCTAAAGCGGGAACGCTGTTTGTCCATTTCGGAGCGTATTTTCTTGCCCATGGCCCGGCGCAAGAGATCGGCTTCACCCAGCGAGTAACCGGCCAGTTCCTGGGCAATCTGCATCACCTGTTCCTGGTAGACGATGACGCCCTGGGTCTCGGACAAGAGGTGGTCAATCTTGGGATGGATGGACGCTATTTCTTCGTCGCCATGCTTGCGCGCATTGTAAGTCGGGATGTTTTCCATGGGACCGGGACGATAAAGTGCAACCAGCGCAATAATATCCTCGATCCGATCCGGGCGCATACCGAGCAGCGCCTTTCTCATGCCTGCACTTTCCAACTGGAAAATACCGACAGTTTCGCCACGGGACAGCATTTCGTAGGTCTCGGGATCGTCAAGCGGTATGGTTTCAAGGTCCAGCTCGGTTCCACGCCTCGCCGCCAGGGCCACGGCTGTCGCCAGTACGGTCAGCGTTTTCAGGCCTAGAAAATCGAATTTGACCAAACCGGCCTGCTCGACCCACTTCATGTTGAACTGTGTTACAGGCATATCGGAGCGCGGGTCGCGATACATCGGCACCAGCTCGTTTAGTGGCCTGTCTCCAATCACTATACCTGCGGCGTGAGTGGACGCATGACGATAAAGACCTTCAAGTTTCTGGGCAATCTCCAGAAGTGTGCCGACTGCCGGCTCACGCTCGACCTCTTCTTTGAACCGTGGTTCATCGTCAATTGCGCGGCTAAGGGTTACCGGATTGGCGGGATTGGCGGGTACCATCTTGCATAGCCGGTCAACCTGGCCATAGGGCATTTGCAGCACACGCCCCACATCGCGCAGAACCGCGCGTGCCTGCAACGTGCCGAAGGTGATAATCTGGGCGACCTGATCACGACCATATTTTTCCTGCACGTAACGGATAACCTCGTCACGCCGCTCCTGGCAGAAATCGATATCGAAATCCGGCATCGATACGCGTTCCGGGTTGAGGAAGCGCTCGAACAACAGCGAAAACCGCAACGGATCAACATCTGTAATTGTCAGCGCAAAGGCAACCAGAGAGCCGGCACCGGAACCGCGGCCGGGGCCGACCGGTATGCCCCTGGCCTTTGCCCACTTGATAAAGTCCGCGACGATGAGAAAATAACCGGGATAGCGCATCCCTTCGATAACCTTCAGCTCATAGTCAAGCCGCTCGACATATTCCTGCTCACTGTGGCCCGGACTGGTTCCCAGTGCAGCAAGTCTCCGGTTTAGCCCTTCGGTTGCCTGCGCTCGAAGTTCCGCAGCCTCGGCTGCGACTGCGTCGTCGTCGTTTTTCCCGCCATCGGTGGCAAATCGAGGCAAAATGGGATCCCGGGCTTGCGGGAAATAGGAGCATCGCCATGCAATCTCGACGGTATTGTCGGTAGCTTCGGGAATATCGGCAAACAACGCCGTCATTTCGCGCTGACTGCGTAATCCGTGATCCGGTGTCTCGTGACGGCGATCGTCAACGGCAATAACGCTGCCTTCAGCTATCGCCAACAGGGCATCGTGGGCACGGTGATCTTCCGGCCGGGCAAAGAACGCGTTGTTTGTCGCGACGAGCGGAAGCTTTTGTCTGTACGCCAACTCGACAAGCGATGCTTCAATTGCCCGGTCGTAACCCTGATGGCGCTGCAGTTCGACATAGAGGCGATCGGGAAACACGTTTGCCAATTGTTGCAAGCGGGTACCGGCCGCCTCGTATTTGTCCTCCGAAAGCAATTCATTAACCGGGCCGCCTGGGCCACCTGACAGGCAGATGAGGCCGTCTGCCGCATCTCCAAGCCAATCGAAGCGGATATGCGGCGGTTCGCCAGCCGGATTGTCAAGATAGGCACGGCTGACCAGATCCACCAGATTGGCGTAACCAGTCTCGTTTTGTGTCAGCAACACCAGCTTGCGGTATCGGGAGCGCTGCCCGTGCCGCGAACCGTCGGTCGTCTGCCGGTCCGCGCCCGGTTCAAAGTCAACATCGACCTGGCAACCAATGATGGGTTGCAACCCGGCAGATGCTGCCTTTTGCGCGAATTCAAGGGCGCCAAAGAGATTGTTGGTATCCGTGACGGCTATTGCCGGCGCGTCATCATCGACAGCGTGACCTACAATGGATGTGACCGGTAGTGCACCTTCCAGTAGCGAATAGGCAGAATGGACACGCAAATGCACAAAATGACGCCCCGTCGCCGCAGACGCCTCGTATCCACTCTTGCCGGAACCTGCAGTCACGCTTTTGGTCATCGCACCCATTCCTCGCAGGAGAATCCCTACGGAAAAAACGAGTTTCAGCGATAGGCGCGCCAGTGTCTACCGGGAGCCGGAATTCAGGATAAGAAATTTCTCGATCATGTCAGCCTGTCAACAGAATTACAGGCTTGCAGGCTTGCAGGCATCTGGCAGTCACATGGCGCCAATGAACATTGCTATCGCAATCACGAAGGTGGAAACGGACAACAGGGAGATCACATCTTGAAGCAATTCGGGCATTTCTGACTCCA
>JAHEGF010000110.1 GCA_024645155.1 Phyllobacteriaceae bacterium
GGCGACCTCGCCTGCATTTCTGATGATATCGAACACTGTTCCCGGTTCAGGTGACGACAGGGTGCGGTTTTCGAGGCGCCATTGCGCCTGCTCCAATGCGGCGTTTGCCTGGTCTACTGCGGCTTCGGCTGCCTTTATTTCATCGCGGCGGGCTGGAAGCCTTGCGGTTGCCAGATTGGCCTCAAGCTGCTTGATCTTGGCTTCGGCCTGCTCGAGCGCGGTCGATGCCGAGTCGAATACCGCCTGCGAGACTATCTTTCGCCGGAACAGGTCGGATTGGCGGGCGACGGCTCGCCTCGCCTCTGCTGCCATTGCCCTGGCCGATGACAATTCCGCCTCGATGACCGCTATTTCCTCGGGTCTCTTCCCAATCTGCAGATTTGCAAGCTGGCTTTCCGCCTGGGCCTTGAGGGCCGTGGTCTGAGCAACTGCAATCTCGGCATCGCGCCGTTCCATGCGGGCAAGCAGCTGACCGGCTGATATCCGGTCGCCACGCTTGACTTCAACGGCTTCCAGCCGGGCGGTTTCGATCGGGGCAATCAAAACATATTCGCCCTCGACATAGCCGACAGCCAACGGTGGCGGCGGAGCGCAGGGCGACAGCAGTGCGGCAACGACCGGCAGGCTACATAGGAAATCCATCATTTCAGCTGCTTTCTTCTTACTTCAATGGCAAGGCGAAGATTGGCGACGACAATTGCAGTGATTTTTTCGGCATCGGCAGGACCGATTTCCTTCCAGTTCATCCGCCGCAGTACGATGGGGCGACCGATGCGGAAGTACAGCGCCTGGCCGATAATCGAAAATACGGACAGCTTGGTATCGTCGGCTTCGGGGTCGGTGCCCGCCGCAGCCGCCCAAATCCGGCAAATTGACGCGTGCACCGGTTCAAACAGATTTGAATAGATCGTGTCCATCGCTGCGCCGGGACTGGCAACCTCGCGCAGGACAAAGGCGACAATATCCTGCGATTGCGGGCCGACAGTCAGGAATTGCACCATCCTGGCAACCATTTCCTCGAGAAATGCCAGCGCCGCATCTGGGTCGTCGCAAAAAGCAAATGCCATCGCCTCGGCACCGGCGAGCCCTTGCAAGGTGGCGACGATTTCATCCGCGCAGGCCAGCCTGAGGCCCTCCTTGCCGCCAAAATGATAGGCGATCGAAGCGATGTTGGTGTTGGCTGCCGCGGCAATGTCCCGCGTGGATGTTGCCTCGAAACCCTTTTGCCCGAACAGGCGCAGACCAGCCCTGACCAGCGCTGAACGGGTCTGCTCGGCCGATGCACGTCTTGTCCGTCGCTGTGAAATGGCCGGGTTTGGCACGGCAATATGCTCCGGTGAATCGAAACTCAATTTAATCAATCGATTGATTAAAGTCAACTCACGGGGATTGAGGATGATGGCCGGCGCTGCGTGCTGGAAAAATGGTAAGGCGAAGCGTTTCGGGAAGGGTGACGCGATGCGGGGTCACCGTGAGACCGGCGCGTTGGCGCGTCAGGAAGCGGCAGGCGCGTTGGCGCCCTGGTATTTGGCAATGGCTGTGACGATATCGTCGGATGTCACCTGGCCGACCACGGCACCGTTGCGGACGATGCCGACAGCGCCGCCACCGGCGCGCGCCAGCGCAGGAATGATTTCGGAAATCCGGGTTTCCGGGGTTGCCGTAGCGGCAAGGCCCGCATTCGCCTTGGCAGGTTTGCCGGGGCGCATGACGTCGATTGCTGACAGGACAGTGAGCGGATTCATGTGTGCGACAAAGTCGGCGACATAGGCGTTGGCCGGACGCATCAGAATATCCTGCGCCGTGCCGCACTGGATGATGCGCCCGCCTTCCATGATGGCAATGCGGTTGCCGAGCTTCATGGCTTCATCAAGGTCATGGCTGACAAAAATGATCGTCTTTTTCAGGCGCGACTGGAGATCGAGCAACTCGTCCTGCAGGCGGTTGCGGATCAACGGGTCAAGTGCGGAAAACGGCTCGTCCATCAGCAGGATGGGCGCGCCGGTTGCAAAGGCCCGGGCCAGTCCGACGCGTTGCTGCATGCCGCCGGAAAGTTCGCCGACCTGGCGGTCGGCCCAGTCGGATAACCCGACCATCTCGAGCTGTTCGGCGACGGCTTTCTGGCGCTTTGTGCGTTCCATGCCCGAGAGTTCAAGCCCGAGGCCGATATTGTCGGCGACCGTCCGCCAGGGCAGCAGGCCGAATTGCTGGAAAACCATCGAGACCCAGCCGGCGCGCACTTCGCGAAGTTCGCGTTTTCCGATAGATGCGAGGGACCGCGTTTCGCCTTCGCAATTGATAACCACCTCGCCACGGCTGATCGGATTCAACCGGTTGATGGCGCGCAGCAGAGTTGATTTGCCCGAGCCGGACAGGCCCATCAGCACGACGATTTCGCCTTCTGCTATTTCCAGCGAACAATTGTGGACACCAAGCACATTACCGGTCGCGGACTGGATTTCGGCGCGGTCCTTGCCTTCATCGGCCATTGCCAGTGCTTCATCCGTCTTGCCGCCGAAGATGATGGAAACATTGTCTATCTGGATAATCGGGGTCATTGGTTGTCTTCGCTTCCGACGCGGAATATGCGGTCAAGAATGATCGCGATGACGACAATGACAAACCCGGCCTCGAAACCGAGCGCGGTATTGACCGTGTTCAATGCACGCACAACCGGCACGCCGAGCCCGTCGGCGCCAACGAGGGCGGCGATAACAACCATCGACAAGGACAGCATGATGGTCTGGGTCAGGCCCGCCATGATCTGCGGCATGGCATAGGGGATTTCGATTTTCCACAACAGCTGGCGCGGCGTGGCGCCAAATGCCTCGCCGGCCTCGACCAATGGCCGCGGCGTTGAAGAAATTCCAAGATGCGTCAGGCGGATGGGAGCCGGCACGACAAAGATCGCGGTGGCGATCAGGCCGGGGACCATGCCGATGCCGAAGAAGACGATGGCCGGTATCAGGTAAACAAAGGTGGGCAGCGTCTGCATCAGGTCGAGAACGGGCCGCATTGCTGCATAGAGGTTTGGCCGGTGGGCCGCGGCGATCCCCAGCGGCACGCCAATTGCCATGCATACAATGCACGCCGATAATACGAGGGTCAGGGTCTCAAGGGTTTCGTCCCAGTATCCCTGGTTGAGGACGAACAGAAGGCCGACGACGGTCAGGGCTGCGACCCCGACGGAACGGCGCAGATACCAGGCAAGTGCGGCGAAAACGGCAACGACGATCAGCGGATGCGGCGTTCGCAATACCAGCAGGATAAGATCGATAACCGCCTGCATGGCAGTGGCAAGGCCGTCAAACAGCCAAAAGAAATTGTCGGTCAGCCAGTCGACGACCTGTTTGGCGGTTTTCCCGATCGGTATCTTGTAATCTGTCAGCCAGTCCAATGGGCCACCGCCAGTTCTGTTGCCAGTGCGGACCGGAACGTGATGGTGGTTCCGGTCCGCCTTTTGTCAGTATGCGCGGAATTGCCTACATGCCAAGTGCTGATTTGACAGCGGCAGCTGCATCGCCACCATCCTTGGTTGTCACACCGTCAAGCCAGGTCATGACCATGTCCGGATTTTTCTTCATCCAGCCCATCGCGGCCTTGCCGGGATCCTCGGCATCATTGAGAATCGAACCCATGATTTCGTTCTCCATCGCCAGCGAGAATTTTAGGTTCTGGAGTAGCTTGCCGACATTCGGGCATTCGGCGACATAACCGGCACGCACATTGGTGTAGACGGTTGCTCCGCCAAGATTCGGACCAAAATAATCGTCGCCGCCGGTCAGGTAATCCATGTCGAAATTGGCATTCATCGGGTGCGGTTCCCAGCCGAGAAAGACGACAGGTTCATTCTTCTTGGTAGCGCGGTCGACCTGGGCAAGCATGCCCTGTTCGGATGATTCAGCAACTTCGAAGCCACTCAGGCCAAAGGCGTCCTTCTCGATCATGGAAAGGATCAGGCGGTTGCCGTCGTTGCCCGGTTCGATACCGTATATCTTGCCGCCAAGCGCGTCCTTGTGTTTGGCGATATCGGCGAAATCCTTGATGCCCATGTCGACGGCGACCTTGTTGACAGCCAGTGTATATTTGGCGCCTTCGAGGTTTTCGCGAACGGTCTCGACGCTGCCATCATCGCGATAGGGGGCGATGTCGCCTTCCATGGTGGGCATCCAGTTGCCAAGGAAGATGTCGATGTCACCTTTTTTCAGCGATGCATAGGTGACCGGGACCGACAGAACCTTGATGTCTGTCTCGTAGCCGAGCGCCTTGAGCACTTCGGTGGTTGCGGCAGTGGTCGCGGTAATGTCGGTCCAGCCGACATCCGAGAACCGGACATTTCCACAATCGGCGAAAGCCGGTTGTGCAGCAAAGATGGATGTTGCGAGGATTGCAGCGTGAATTGTTTTGTTCATTGGGTAACCTCCCTGATTGCAGCCGGGGTCAATCCTACGTAGGCTTTGTCAAACCGGCAATGGTCTTTTATTGAATATCCATTCAACAAAATCCAGCCTGTTTTTGCAACCGGGGGTGCATATGCCCAAAGTCGGGATGGAGGAAATACGCAAGCGTGCGCTGGTTGACGCCGCCATTGCTGCCATCCATGCCAACGGGTCGATCAATGTCACCATAGCCGAGATCGCGCGCCGCGCCGGGGTGTCGCAGGGGCTTGCCCATCACTATTTCGGCTCCAAGGAGGAATTGATGATGGCGGCTATGCGCCATCTGCTGAGCGAGTTCGGTGGCGAAGCGCGAAGCCGGCTGAAGAACAGCAAGTCGCCGCGCGGCAGGGTTTCGGCGGTAATCGAGAGCAGCCTCGGACCCGAACAGTTCAATCCGCAGACCGTCGCGGTGTGGCTGGTGTTTTATGTTCATGCCCAGGCATCTGCCAGTGCGCGCGCGCTGTTGACGATCTATGCGAAAAGGCTTCATTCCAATCTCGCGCATGCATTGCGGCCGCTTGTCGGCGACGATGCCCACGCGGTAGCGTCAGCCATTGGTTCGATGATCGACGGGATCTATATCAGGCAGGCGCTCGGGACCTCGTTGTCCGGAACACGCGACAGTGTTCAACTGGTCGAGCGCTATGCCGATCTGGAAATCGCCAATTCAGGGAAAAAGCATCCGACCCATGTTTCATGATCCAGAAATCAAACCCGGCCAGCCAGGACAAAAATCAAGATGCCGGGCAGGGGACTGATGGCGAAGCTCTACTTTCACTACGCGTCAATGAATGCCGGCAAGACAACGATCCTGCTGCAGGCGTCGCATAATTACCGCGAACGCGGCATGACGACACTGCTTTTTGTCGCCGGACACTACCGGCGCGGCGACACCGGCATCATTTCATCGCGCATCGGGCTGGAAGCGGAAGCAGAGATTTTCCGCGACGAAGACGATCTGTTTGCGCGTATTGCCGAAAAGCACAAAACCGGTCCGGTCCATTGCGTGTTTGTCGACGAAGCGCAATTCCTGACCGGGGACCAGGTCTGGCAACTGGCGCGGGTGGCCGACCGTCTTGGCATACCGGTGATGTGCTATGGCCTGCGCACGGATTTCCAGGGCAAGCTGTTTGCCGGTTCAAAGGCACTGCTGGCAATTGCCGACGATCTGCGCGAGGTGCGGACGATTTGCCGTTGCGGCCGCAAGGCAACCATGGTGGTGCGCCTCGGCGAAGACGGAAAGGTTGCCCATGAGGGCGACCAGGTGGCGATCGGCAAGGACGCCTATGTGTCGCTGTGCCGTAGGCACTGGGAAGAGGAAATGGGCCGGATCCCGGCCGAGGACATGATCGGGTTTACCAGGAGATGACTGCGCTGACCGGTTGTAGATAGCTGAAAATGAGAGTGGTGGCAGGCTTTTAATCCGCCATTGGCCTGTCTATATTCGGCCGAAGCCTTTGCATGTATTTATCAACCCGGAAGAGGGAAATCATGGCGACCTTGCAGAATTTTGATGCCGAAATTGAAAAGACCCGGAAGGTCGTCGAGGAAATGCGTTCGAAGATCGAGCAGTCAAGTGATGTGCTCGAGAAATTCGCCAAATCGGACAAGAAGATCGGTGATGTCGATTTCGATATCGAAAATGCCCGCATCGAGGATGTGCTGAAGCAGCAAAATGTGATGGAGGCCAATATCGCCGACCTGATCATCGGCCTTGAGGACGCGACCAATGTGTTCGGAGCCGAATTCGAGACGATGAAAAGCTATTCGACGTGGGAAAAACTCGTCGGCATCTTTTCCAAGCAGAGCATGCAGCGCATGCGCACCGAACGCGTCCGCAACATGTCGCTGGCCGGCAATCTCCAGGAACTGCTTTCCAAATCGGATACCATCGTCGGTATTCTCAAGGACCAGAAACAGATACTCGACAATCGCTACAAGGCATCCGAAACCAGCCTGATCGCCGTCATCGAGCGCCGCAAGGCAGCGATGGACACCCTGGAGGCGACACAGAAGCGGATCGAGGAACTCAACCCGATGCTGCTCGACCTTGAAAACCAGATCTCGGCCTCGACCAACCAGAAGGAGCGCACCAAGCTGGAAGGGCAACGCTCGAAGATGGCGACCGAATACAACGAGCTTCAAGCCAAGGAGCAGGAAGTGCTCGCCGAAAGCCAGACGCTGGAGCGGTATACCTCGATGTTCCAGACTTTCGTCGATTCGCTCAACAACCAGATTGCCGCGCAAAGCACGCTCATCAACAAGCTGTCGATCGATACCGAGCAACGCATTGTCCTCTACAAGGCTCTTGAGGATTCGCTGAAAACGGCGGCCCAGCAGGATGTTGCCCACAAGATCAACACGCTTGGCAGCCAGGTAGACAACACTGCCGAAGAAACCATGGCGGGGATCGGTGCGGCAGCGCAAAAGCACATTGGCGACCTGTTGGAAATGCATGAAAAGAACATGCTTTCGACGTCCGATATCCAGCGCCGCAAGAAACTTGCAGACGATGCATTTGCGCGCCGTTTCGACGAGGTGATGAGGAAACACAATGCGGCGGATTACGTCAGGGCCTGACGTGATCGTGCATGCGCCTGGAAGGCTGTTTGTCCGGCGATGAACCAGACGTCCGATCCCGTGCGGCGGTATTTCGCCGCCATTGAAGCCGCTTTGGAAGGTCTGGACACCTTCCTGCGCGATGACAGCTCGACGCTTTACCGCCATGACCTGGTCGCCAGCGTTGTCGTCGAACATGTCGCGCGCCTGGAGCGGTCATTTTCGTGCTGGGAAAACCGTCTCGGCTTCGCTGAAAAATTCAAGATATCACGTGCTGAAAGCGGGTATCCGACCTTTCAAAACGTCCTTGAATTGCACAAGGATCGCAACACCGCTGGCGACAGACTGTCGGACGTTCCCGACGCTGCGGCGCTGCGGTCGGAAATGGCCGATTTCATTTTGCGGCACAAGGACTTCCCCACGGCGCTGCAACGCAAGCTGGCAGAGCGCCTCTACCTGGAGGATGTCCAGAACGGCCAGTTGTTCATCCCCTTCGTGTTGCCTAAAACGGTGCGCGTATCGGTCAATCCGAAATCGATGCGGCCCTATTACGTTGTGCATTGGGGGACCTATGATGGTTCGGCTCACTTGCCGCTTGTCTACATGGCGACAATCGAGGATTCCTCGGAGAACATTATCCGTTCGCTGGTGACCCGGGACGGCAAACTGAACAAGGATGTTCCGGTGCCGCTGCCGGTGGACGGCCTGCTCAATCCGGACCTGGCGCACCGCTTCGATGATTTCGCAGAGCGCAATTCGGCCTACACGCTGTCGCCGGCTACGATCGCCGGAAATCTCGACAAGGATTTCGACCAGTTGCACCCGAAACAGTTGCGGCGTGTTGTACTCGGGCCGTTCTACAGTGCGGGAATTACCGAAAACAACAGCACCGTGACCGACATTCTCGACAAGGTGCACGCCGCAGAAAATGCCTGGCTTTTGACATGGACCGTCCAGGAAGTGTTTTCCAAGGCGGAGAAACCCGAGCGGCGCGGTTTGTGGTCATCGGACCCGGCGCGCGAGGAATTCCATATCAACACCGACGACCTTGAGGCGGCGCGTCAGGGCGTCAGTGACTACCAGAAACACGCACTTATCCCGCATGAGGCCTACCAGGCGCTGTATGCGGCCGGCGAGACAAAGAAGATATTCGACGGTTACGCCGTTCATGTCATTTCCAATGGCCAAGTCATAACTGACGTATAGGAACAGGACGAAACAATGGATACCGGCCTGACGACCATCTCCGAAAAGGATATCGAAAAGCATATCCCGACCGCTCATTCGATGATTACCAGGATCATTGTCATGGAAGAAGGCGGTTCGAAGTCGACCGCCGATATCGCCGGTACCGGCAGGCGGTTCGTTTCGACGGTTTCAACCGGTGGCGCACGGCGGTCACGCGAGGTTGAGCTGGTAAAAACCATCGCTGCCGCCGGCGCCGGCGATCATCTGCTCTCGATCCCGCAGCACACATTGCTTTACCGGGCTCGCCGCGGCCTGGCCATTGCCTTTGCTATTGCCGACAGCTATGCAACCGCCACCGATCTGGAAAGCCTGAAGGCCCAGAATACGCGTTCGCCGCTTGAAGGGGATGCAGCGGCGCAATTCAAGAAGCTTCTGTCAGCATCCGCTTACGTAGCAAGCTTCAGCTTCGCCTCTTACCTGCTGCAGCTGATTGATGGCGAAACCGAGCCGGTCAATGATACCGATGAGCCGGATTTCCTGTTTGATACGCCGCAGGAGGCGCTGAAAATGATGATTGCCGGTCTTGATACGGCAATTGCCAGGGCTAAGGACGATACCGACCTGACGGCGCGAACACGCGCTTTTGCACGCACCGCAATCGAGGGGCTGCTGCAGCGCAAGACGCGGTTTGACGCGCTGGGCGCCTTCGAGGATGTTCATATCCGTATCGAGAAGGACGATTTCGCGGTCAACGGCTTTGATGTTGCGCCCGGCATGAAGCGCAAGCCGCTGGTCATGACTTTCAAGAAGCCGAACGAGATCATTGGCAACCACATTGCCAAGTACCAGGCGATGAAACTCGCCAAGATGCTGATGGCCTTCGATTTCGACCGCCAGCTCAATCCGTTCGTCGAACTGGGCGGTTTCCTCTTCACCTTCATCGGCGACGGCGCGCCGGGCACCGGCAAGACAATCCTGATCCAGATGACTGCCGGCCTGATCAACGATTACTGCGCCATCGCCGGTTATCCGTTTCACTACGAGAATTTCGGCGTCGACCAGATTTCGTCCTACCAGGGCAAGTCGGGACAAAACTGTAAGCAATTCGTTACGAATATTCTTAACCCGCGGGCCATCGGCTTCGGCACGGTCGATGACATCGACCAGGTTGCGGCGCGGCGCTCCGATGACCGGGCATCCGCCGGCCAGCAGGAAATAACCGGCGTCTTGATGGAAAGCTTTGCCGGAGCCTCGACGGTCGTGCGCGGCAATTGCTCTTTCGGCATGTTTTCCAACTATCCGGAGCATGTCGACGATGCGCTTCGCCAGCGGGCCGGCGCGCGCTGGCTGGTCGACGGACCGCAAACGGAAGAGGATTACATCGACATTTTCGTGCTTCTGGCCGGCAAGAACCACAAGATCCCGCTCGGCGATCACGAGCTTTTCGAGGCGCAGATCATCCAGAAAGCGGTCCAGAGCGCCTATGAGGAACATTCCAAGCCGCAGGAAGACGGCTTGAAGGCGATCTACGACCGTTACATGGACAAGCATGGCGAGCCGAAGACAATGGCCGATATCGGTGCCTACCTGCACCAGATCAAACTTGCCGAGCCGCGGTTTACCGGCCGTGCGATCAAGAATGTCACCGACGCCATCAAGATGCGCGCCATGGACATCGAGCTTCCCGACGATTGGTTCGAAACACCGGAAGCCTTCATGCACAAGCCCTATGACGACAAGAAAGCGATGATCGAGGACCTGCGCGGGCCGTTCTCGATGGCGATGGTGATGCAGGAAATCAACCGCTACGCCGACAGCGAGTTCCGCTACACCGACAAGTCGGACGACAGTGCGGTACAGAACCTGATCCGCGACCA
>JAHEGF010000350.1 GCA_024645155.1 Phyllobacteriaceae bacterium
CCCGCAGATTTCACTGATCATGTTTTCCTGGCTGGCCTGCCGCAGGATAGCCAGCGATTGTTTGAATACGACGTGCAGGTCGCCCAGGAAGTAGCGCGTCTGACCGATCGCTTTGTCGGCCCCGGGCTGCACATAGTGCAGGGGGTGGCCCTGCAAAAAGACGAGTTTCGTGATCCGCGATTCAGCGGGGCGGCCCTGATCCACCTGGCAGCGCCCGGCACGCTCGATCTGCAGTTCCCGGAACAATCCCGATTACGCCTTTCCGGCACCGGGGATGATCCGGGCAGTGGCTTGATTTACCCCGTCGAGATACGCGCCCTGAATCAATCCGCCACCCTGGTCACACTCAGTGGCACGGCCGCCCGCGGTATTGCTGCATCGGGTTTCGACAGCCGCATTGGGCTGGTATCCGATTTTCTGGAGACCGGGGCTACAGCGGTGGTGGCAGGTCTGTGGATCCTGCCACAGGACTCTGTAGCGGCCTTCATGGACGATTTTTATCGTAACCTGGCGACAGATCCGGATGTGTTGGGCGCCCTGGCCGAGGTCCGCCGTCAGCGAATCGCGGCTTCCGATACAAAAGATTTCCGGCATTGGGCGGGATTCCAGCTCTACATCAGGTAGAATAACCGGATGACTGGAGAGTAATTACGAGGTAAACAAATGGACAAAAGAAAATTCCTGGTTGTGGTCGATCCGTCGCATGACGAGCACCTTGCCCTGGAGCGAATGATCCACATCATTCGCCAACGTGAAGAACGCCAGATAGAAGTCCATTTGCTCATTGGTTTTGAGCAAGAAGATCGCACCAATCCCGACATTCCTAATGAGGTCATCGTTGGCCGTGAATGGCGCCGTGATTTGCTGGCGCCTTTGAACCAACTCGATACGGAGTACACGGCGGAGTTTTTCTGGACGCGTCACTGGCGCCAGTCCATCATCGATGCTGCTCACCGTTATGGTTGCGATGTCATCATGCTGTCTCGTTCATCCGCCGAGAACAAGCGCGGCATGACCGATTCAAAATGGGACCTGGTGCGCCGCGCCGACTGCGAGGTCGTGATTGTCGGCCATTCGGTCAAGGGGCCGCTCAAATCTATCGTGGCTGCGGTGAATACCGAGTCGCCCAGCAAAGAAGACAAGCTGCTGAACGAAAAAGTGCTGCAACGCGGCAAGTTCCTGTCTGATTTTTACGGTGCTGAATTCCACGTGGTGAATTCCTACAAGGGCACCGAGGATTTCCCCGATCGTGACGCGATTACACGCCTTATTGACGTTCCGAAGGAAAAGATCCTGGTCGACATGGGCCAGCCCCAGGACGTCATTGCCAAGTTTGCAACGCAGGTTGCAGCCGATATGATCATCATTGGCACCAAGTCACGCCACGGCCTCAAGAGCGTTTTCAAGGGCAACACCAACGAACGACTGTTGGACCAGTTGCTGGAAATCGATGTGCTGGCCGTGCATCTCGGCGCTGAATAAAAACCTCTGACCCCAAAATAAAAAAGCCCCGCTCAGCGGGGCTTTTTTGTCCTGGTGCAACAGCGCTTACTGGTTTTCTTCCAGGGTCTCAAGCAGTTGGTCTTTCTCACGCGCTTCGTATTCGACTTCCTGGTTAAGCAAGTCGCGACGCTGGATTTCTGAATCCACGTGCCTGATCCATTGCTGGGCCGCCCGTTCTGAACGACTGTCTTTCCCGGCATTGGCAAATGCCTGGCGGGCCTGTTCCAGCTTTTTCTGGTTCAAAAGCGCCATGCCGAGCATCAGGTATGCCGTGTCCTGTCTTTTAAGACCTCCCAACTGTATGCCTTTGCGTGCCGCGGCGACGGCTTCACCCCAGTGCTCGAGATTGAGGTTGGCCTGGGCGATGCGAACATACAATTCGCCCTCGTTGGAAATCTTGGCAGCCGCCACCAGCGGAGGAATGGCTTTCTCGTCTTCGCGCGCCGAATACCAGGCTTGCGAAAGCAGGCGCAGGTTGCGTTCTGTAGACTCGATGGCTTTGGCGTTCATTCCCGTTTCCAGCAGCACCGCGGCCTTGTACGGCAGTTGGTGCATCAGGTAAAGGTTGGCCAGGTTGGTCAAGTAGGAAGGCCGGTCATTGATCAGGCCGTTCTCATACAGCGATTCATAAATTGCCAGTTGTTTCTTGGTGTCACCCAGTTCGCCGATGACCGCCGCGTAGGTCACCATGTAGGTGTCCTTCGGGTAATGCTGCAGCAGGTCCTTGAGGACCACGATCATGTTCTCGTAGTCTTTTTGCTCAAGGTAGATGGCGCGCAGCAACAGCAGCCAGTTTTCTTTGGGAACCTGGCCTTGCTCACGGTACATCTCGATGGCTCGCTTGATCGGCGTGAGCGCATCATCGTAGCGTGACAATTGGAACAGCGCCTGGCCTTCCAGCATGAAGACGTCGGCCGCAGGCTCCTCCAGGGTCGCCATCAACTGGCGCACGGTCGCCAGCGCGCCCTCATAATCTTCCTGGGTGAATTGCAACTGGGCCTTGGTCTTCAGTGAACTCTGGATCAGAGCCTCGGGCAACTCGGGCTGGGCCATGACCTGGTCGTATGCCCGGATCGCGTCAACGTAGCGTTCTTGCAGGTAATACGAGTAAGCCTGAAGATTCCAGACCTGCGCCCGCTCATACGGACTCATTTTTTCATTGGCTTTCAATTCGTCCAGCAAGCGCTGTGCGGTGGCGTATTCCTTCGTATCTTCAATGGCCGCCTGGATCTCAGTGAGCTTCTCATAGACCTGCTGGCTCATGGCCACTGTCTGCTTGGTCTTACGCTCTTTATCGCCTTCCTGCGAGAAAGCCGCGCCTGGAAGACCAGACAACAGGCAGCCGGCGAGGATTGCGAGGGTCAGTTTCCGGTTGAAGTTTCGCATGTGTCGCTGCCTTACTCCTGGATCTCATAAGTGAATTTGTTCTGTACGCCAGGCACTTCGATGGCCTGGCCATCAACCACGCGCGGCTTGTACTTGAACTTGAGGGCGGCCTGCACGGAAGCCCGGTGGAACAGGCTGCTGGTGCACTGGTCTTCAACCACGAACGGATCGCGGATGCTGCCCTGGC
>JAHEGF010000351.1 GCA_024645155.1 Phyllobacteriaceae bacterium
GGCGAAAAATATCTGCTCGGCGGCGAATATGCGACCTTCGTGGAGGTCGTCGGCCTGGCTGGAGAAGTACTGAATAAACGGGCACCAGCGAAGGCTGCGCCATCGTGGATCATGAACCTTTGGGCCTATCTGAACATTGCGTTGGCAGCGGTCAGCGGGCGGGAGCCGGATATTTCCCCGGAATCCGCCGCCATGGTTTCTTATACCATCGACTGCGATTCGGCAAAAGCGCAGCGAGAACTGAATTACCAAATCACTCCCATCCGTGTTTTGATGGAACACACCGTTGAATGGATGAACCGCAAAGGGCTATTGTCATGAATACTGAAGCGGAAAGCACATTACCGTCTCTGCGGCCGAACCGGTCCCTGACGATTTCAGGGAAAAGGCTGGCGGGATCCCAGGCATGCCTGAATTGCGGTACCGAACTGAAAGGGCCGTTCTGCTACTACTGCGGACAGCCTGACAAAAACCTGATGCGCTTCTTTCCGGTGCTGCTGCGCGAATTGCTCGAGGATACCTTCGATTTCGATTCGCGGTTTCTCCGCACCCTCAAGCCCCTTTTGTTCAAGCCCGGAAAGCTGACGCGGGACTATCTCGATGGCCGGCGCTTTCGCTACGTGCCACCGTTACGTCTTTATGTTTTTTCCAGCATCGCCTGTTTTTTCATCGCCGCCATTCTGGCGAGCGGCAAAATCCAAATTGATGATGACATGAACATAAGGACCCAGGGCGGGGCGCCGTTCAGCGAGGAAGATCAGCAGAAATTCGACGAGGCGATGAGCAAGCTCGACCCGGCAGTGGCGGAGGAGACCAGAAAGGTCCTGGAAGAAGTACGACAGCGGAAAGAAGGGGAATCATCCGCGGATACCGAAGACGAACCGGAATCGGACAACGGCATCAGCCTGAACGGTGAGCCCTGGGACCGTGAAACGAATCCATTGATCATCCCCCTCATGCCTGACCGGTTCAACAACTGGATCAACGACGAAATCGCCGATTCCCCCAAGAAGAAACAGCAGATCGAACAGAACCCCGACCTGATCAAAGACAAAGTGTTTGACGTGTTACCTGCGACCATGTTCGTTTTGCTGCCCATCGTCGCGCTGCTGTTCAAATTCTGGTACCTGTTCGCGAAAAAGTACTATGTCGAACACCTGATCTTCGCCCTCCACAACCATGCGTTCCTGTTCGTCATACTGATCATCATGATGCTTACGAACTCCTACGCAAGTTGGCAGGAGCCCACGGGGGAAGGGAACATCTCGACCGCCGTCGTGTGGTCGAACATCGTTCTCGGGATATGGATACCCGCCTACCTGCTGATATCCCTGAAGCGCGTGTACCGGCAAGGATGGTGGATGACCGTTGCAAAATACAGTTGCATCGGAATCTCTTATCTCGTCTTGCTGGGCCTGACCACGACGTTCGTGGCCGTGCTCAGTTTTCTGCTGCTGTGAAGGCGGCCGCGGTGAGACCGCGGCGCGCCATCAGGTGAACATGTAGTCGTTGAGCAGGTTTTCCACCCGCTCCTGTTTACCGCTTTGCTGGACAGGTTCGGGGCTGCCGGCCGCGAAATCTCGGAGGTCGGCCAGACTCAATTCCCCATTCTCGAACCGCCGGCCCGCCGACTGCCCAAAACTGGTGTATCGCGAGGCTTTGAATGCTTCCAGCTTGCCGTCTGAGACGATGCGGTCAGCGATCACCAGGGCGCGGGCATACGCATCCATGCCACCGATATGCCCCAGGAACAGGTCTTCAGCGTCGGTGGATTCACGTCGCACCTTGGCGTCGAAATTGAAACCGCCGCTGCCCAGTCCGCCGGCGGCGAGAACGATCATCATGTTCTGCACACAGTCGTACATGTCCATCGGGAACTGGTCGGTATCCCAGCCATTCTGGGGATTTCCCCGGTTGGCGTCGATGGAACCGAGCATGCCGGCGTCGACTGCCATTTGCAGGTCATGCGCGGAACTGTGGCCGGCCAGCGTCGCGTGGTTTGCCTCGATGTTGAGTTTGAAATCCCGGTCTAACCCGTGATGCCGGAGGAAACCGATCACCGTTTGCGCATCGACGTCATACTGGTGGTACATGGGCTCCATCGGTTTCGGCTCGATCAGGAAGGCGCCCTCGAACCCTATGGAGCGCCCGTAGTCCCGAGCCATGGCCAGGAAGCGGGCAAAATGTTCCAGTTCCCGCTTCGTGTCCGTGTTGAACAGACAGGAATATCCCTCGCGGCCGCCCCAGAATACGTAGTTCTGGCCGCCGAGCTCTACGGTCGCTTCCAGGGCCGCCTTCACCTGCGCGGCAGCATGGGCGACGACCAGAAAATCCGGGTTTGTGGCCCCGCCGTTCATGTAGCGGGGATGTGAAAACAGGTTGGCCGTACCCCACAACAAGTCAACGCCACTGGCCTGCTGGCGTTCTTTCGCCAGGGTTACCAATTGTTTCAGGTTCGATTCGGATTGAGCCACCGTTTCGCCTTCAGGCGCCATGTCGCGGTCGTGAAAGCAGTAAAAAGGCACGTTGAGCTTGGTAAAGAATTCGAAAGCCGCGTCCAGTTTGCTTCGTGCATTATCCATCGGATCGTTTCCGGCAGCCCAGGGACGCTGGCGCGTGCCCGGACCGAAGGGATCGGCGCCGTCGGCGCAGAAGGTATGCCAGTAACACACGGCGAAACGGAGGTGTTCTTCCATGGATTTGCCGGCGACGATGCGTTCCGGGTCATAGGCTTTGAAACTGAGCGGGTTATCGGACCCCGGCCCTTCGTATTCGATGCGTCCGATTCCGGGAAAGAATTCCCGATCGCCGACAAAGAGTGTTCTGCTCATAATGGTTGCCTTTCCGTATAGAGTGGAGTGATGGCGCGCACCGTCGACTGGTAAGCGCGGTACGCATCGTTGTAAAAATTCACCGCGGTTTTGCCGGGTTCGCAGCAAAGTGATTCGTCGCGGGTCAGGTGTTCACCCGCCAGTGCGGGCAGATCCTCGCCGCGACCACCGTCCAGAACCGACAATGCCTGAAGGGCAGCGCCGAACGACGCACCCTCGTCCTGCTCCAGCACGGTGACCGGC
>JAHEGF010000352.1 GCA_024645155.1 Phyllobacteriaceae bacterium
TGACGGCAATGAGGTCGAAGTTTCGACAAAGGGTCGCCACGATCCCTGTGTCGGTATCAGGGCTGTGCCCATTGGTGAGGCGATGGTGGCCTGTATCATCGCCGATCACTATCTCCGCCACCGCGGTCAGACCGGCAGATCGGACACATAGCCAGATGCCGTATGATCAAAAGAAAATCGTCGAAGCCCTTCGCGCCTTCGAAAATGGCGAGATCGTTGTTGTAATGGACGACGATGGGCGCGAGAATGAGGGTGACCTGATTGTCGCGGCGGTGCATTGCTCTCCGGAAAAAATGGCTTTCATCATTCGCCACACTTCCGGAATTGTGTGCGCTCCCATGCCGCGGGAGGAAGCACAGCGGTTAAACCTGGCGCCCATGGTCGCTGACAATGATGCGCCCCATGCAACCGCATTTACCGTTTCGGTTGACTATAAACACGGCACGACGACAGGCATTTCCGCCGATGATCGCAACCTGACGGTTCGCAATCTTGCCAATCCCAACGCTGGCGCTGCCGATTTTGTCCGCCCGGGTCATATCTTTCCGCTGATTTCGCGAGAGGGCGGGGTGTTGATGCGTTCGGGCCATACCGAGGCAGCGGTGGACCTGTGCAAACTTGCCGGGCTGCCGTTAATTGGCGTGATCAGCGAATTGGTCAACGATGACGGCACGGTAAAACGCGGCCCTGAAGTATCGGCATTTGCAAAAGAGCATAATCTCAAGCAGGTTTCCGTTGCCGATTTGATTGCCTACCGGCAACGCAAGGAAACACTGGTGGAGCGGATCGAATCATTCGAAATCGAGACGCCCGGCGGCCCCGCCAAGGCTTTCTCCTACACCCTTCCATGGGATCCGATGCACCATCTTGCAATCGTGTTCGGTGATATACGCGACGGCGAGGATGTTCCTGTGCGTCTGCAAAGCGAGGACGTTGTCGCCGATGTCTTTGGCGGCCGCAGCACGCTCGACGGCATCCTTGATTCCATGGGCAAGCGCGGCCGCGGTGTCATTGTTTATCTGCGTGAAGGATCAGTCGGTGTCGCCCATCAGGCGCGAATAAGGCCCGCCGATGCGGACGCAGAACAGCATGTCGAAGCGCGCCATCGCGAAAATGAATGGCGCGAAATCGGCCTGGGTGCACAAATCCTGAAGGATCTGGGAATATCGTCTATCCGCCACATCGCATCTCGCGAACGTCATTACGTCGGTCTAGAGGGGTTTGGGATCAGAATCTCCGAGACGGAAATTCTGGAGCATGACTGATGCTCAGGATTGCCGCCATAATCTGCATGTGGATATTGGCGTCAGGGCAACCGACTGCTGCAGAAGTAACGCCGATAAACATCCCGCATCACGTCTCCGAAATCATAAACAGCCGCAGCGGAGTATTCATCAGGACCTTGCGGGAATCTTACCGCGCAATCCGCTGCGGAAAAACCGTTTGCGTGAAGGCAGCGGCAGTCAAGGGCGCGCGCAGGCCATCGGTCCACGGCTTGCCGGATGGCGAGATTGCGACCTACTCAAAGGGCGATATCCGCTCTGCATGGTATGCCGCACCGACCCGCCGCTACGGCCACGGCGTCCTCGGCGATGCGATTGAGGCCGGAGCGCTCATCGTAATCGACAATGCCGGAAAGCAACATCAACTGGTTTTGCCGGAAACGCATGTATTTGAAGATATCACGCCGCGCATTTTTGACCTTACGGGCGACAATCGCAATGAAATTGTGACCATTCGCACATCACTGCGCAAAGGGGCGGCGGTGGCCATTTACGGTTTGCGCGATGGCGCCCTGCAATTGATAGCTTCTTCGCCGGAAATCGGACGAAGCCATCGATGGCTCAACATTTCCGGTATCGCGAAGTATTTTGGCCACAACCGGCCGATCATAACCTGGGTCGAAACCCCGCATATCGGAGGCGTTCTCCACATGGCCGTGCTGAAAGGAAACAGCCTCGAACCCTTCAGGTCTCCGCAGCGCGGATTTTCAAATCATGCAATCGGGTCCGGTGCACTCAAGCTCGCCGCGACTTCGGATTTTGACGGCGATGGCAAACTCGACCTGGCAGTGCCCTCGGCCACCCGTATGGAAATCCGGTTTCTTATGGCCAATGGCAGCAGTACCGCAAAGCTTCCCGACCGGATTTCGCAAAACATGGGGGTGTTCTTTGGCGGCGTCATTGTGGCGACGGAAAGCGGAGCGCTTTTCCACGTCAGGCCGTAGCTGTAACGTGACACCGGGAGGAACACAGCATTGATGTGGGATTTCAGCATAGCGCAGACCTTTTCGTTGATTGCCCGTACCTGGCCATTCCTGTTGCTGCGGCTCGCCGTATTTGCCGGGGTTGCTCTGCTGTTCTTTCTCGTGACCGGGGTTGGAACACTAAGCGGTTTTGCGCTCGGCAATGGCCTGTACGGCATGGAATCCGGTTTGCAGTACGGTATTTTCGGCACGATCGGTGGTTTCATCGCTGCCAGCCTGATTTTCCGGCTCCTGCGCGCCTACATTCTCTATATGGTCAAAGCGGCACATATCGCGGTCCTGGTGCAATTGCTGGACGGCAATCAGTTGCCGCCAAATACCGGCCAGGTTGCCTACGGCCGGCAAATCGTGGCCGAGCGTTTTACCGAAGCCAACGTCCTGTTTGCAGTCGACCTGCTCATCAAGGCCGTTGTCAGGTCTATAGGCAAATTCCTGTCGGCGACTGCAAGCTTCATTCCATTGCCCGGGCTGCGTTCGCTGATCGATTTTCTGCGGGCGGTCGCTGAAAATGCGGTGACATTCATTGACGAGATCATTCTCGCCGAAAACATGCGGGAGCCGGGCGGCAATCCGTGGGATGTATCGCGGCAGGCTTTGGTTCTCTACGCACAAAATGCGAAATCAATGGTCAAGAATGCCGTCTGGCTCACCGTCTTTCTTGCCCTGCTGACACTCCTGATATTTCTCGTTCTTGTCGGGCCGTTTGTCGCCGCGTTCGCCGTCGTTCCTGAAGCCAACAGCGTGTATGCCATCATTGCGGCGGGGCTGGCCGCGGTGTTCGTCAAGGAAACGCTTTTTGAACCGCTT
>JAHEGF010000111.1 GCA_024645155.1 Phyllobacteriaceae bacterium
TCAATATTGATCGGACGCTTGGAATCGGCATCCCATTTTGGAAACCGCGCTCCGACACCTTTCATACTTTCGGCTGCTTCGCCGTGGCATGTGGCGCAGGATTTTCCTTCGGTCCCCTCGACAGTATTCCAGATTGCCGCGCCATCCTCAACTTCGAGCATGCCAGGATTCTCAAAAGTATCGGCTTCCAAAGCGCGGGTTTCTTTGGTGCGGAAAAGCCAGCCCGACAGTACCTCATCGAAGGGATGGCCCTTCGGAGCGGCGGTCTTGGTTACCATCTCGATTTCGCCATCAATTACCAGCTTTTCGTCTACCGGTTCCGACATGGCCATTCCCGAGAGACTGGCGACAAAGATCGCGCCAAGACCCGAAAGCAGATGTGTTTTTCTCACGTTTGTTTCCTCCAGGATTGCCGGGACATTTTTGCCTCCGGTACTGCCAAAACGTTTAGCCGACCGTAATCTCGCTCTCGGCGGTGAAAATGGCGCCATCATCGTCCACCCAGGTGAACTTGAATGTTCCACTTTCATTCACCTTGGCGGTGAACTCCATATAGGGATTCGCGGAAATGGCGCCGTGCATGTCAGCGGAGAACACCGGTTGTCCATTGAACTCGGCGGTGAATTTGTTGATGATCATTCGCGGAATGGGATTGCCATCCTTGTCCTTGCGCTGGCCGGATTCCATATTGTGATTGATCAGCGTCTTGATCGTGATCACTTCGCCGGCAGCGGCATTCTTGGGAACCTTTACCCTTGGTTTGGAAGCCATGAATGTATCTCCTGATAATCAGCCGCCGCAGCCGCCGATGGTTACCTTGACCTGTTTCTTGTCCATGTAAGTGGAACCATCCGCCATTTTCGCGACCGCAATCACGTTTTGCGTCTTTGCTAGGCGCATCCGGGTATTGGCTACGGCACTTCCGCTCATGGCGGTAAAATGGAAAGTTACGACGTCCGGATTTGGATTGCCGTCGGCATATAGAGTGATCGATTCCACCATGTCGCCATCGGCCATTGTACTGTCAACGCTCACCGAAACCGGAACCGTGTTGCCATTTTCCGCAATTTCCGGCGTGTTGAGCATCACCTTGGCGGTTTCCGGCATACCGCCGCCGGCCAACTCCATCAGTTTCTTGTCAATCTCCTCGGCATTGGCAAAAGCCCGCGAACCGGAAGAAATCGCCAGTACTGATGCAGCCGCTCCTGCTGCAAACGTCAGAGCGTCGCGCCTGTTCATTTTCATGCGCCTTCTCCTCGCTGTGGTTTCTATTCTTTCAGTGTTTTCAGATACGCGACAACGTCTTCGACCTGCTGAGCGCTCAGGATGGTCTTGCCAACCAAGTCCTTGCGGGGGTCCTTGCCAACATCCAGGCTGTAAAAACCGGGCATGACGGTTTCTCCACCAAAAACTGCCTTCGAGTTCGCCACGATAGCTCGTAGCTGTCCCTCCTCCCAGCGGTCGGCAACCCCGTCAAGCGGCGGTCCGACCTCACCGTGAAACAGCTCGTTCTCCATCGCTTTGTTGGCATGGCAGGCGAGGCAATTACCAAGCTTGCGGTCCTTGAAGACTTTTGCGCCTTCGTCGGCATTGCTCGGCTCTCCGGTCAGGGAAGCGGCAACAACTCCATCCACGAATTTGACCGCTTCCGGCGCTGTCGGCTCCGCAAACGCCTGTGATCCCGCAAGTGCGACCGATGCGATCACGAATAACCTTGCACAGTTTGAGTGCATGCGTTCCTCCTCTTTCGGCCTCGGGTTTAGCCCCGATTCTCGTTTCTTTGCGTCATTGCCGCTACGCTAACCACGAATCGCGCCGCAATCAACATATAAATAGAATTATTTGAATATGATAATATCTTAGCTCAATCAGTGTTGACTTTCCCGGCTTCACGGCGCTCGCGGATGCTGCGTGCATGAAACTGCTGAAAGCCCTCGTCGGTTTCATAGCCCCTCTCTTTTACCCAGGCGAACATGTCCAAAAAGGTTCCCTTGTGAAAAGCACCCGGCATGACGGCGACGGCGGCTTCCCTAGTGCTGATGCCTTCAGGTGCTTCCTCGGAAAGGAAAATGATTGTCGGTGTAAACAGCACGCCCCATTTTCGCGATGCGGTCTTTTCCGTCAGTTCCTCGCCATCAAGATCTATCACCTCCTCGTCGCCGTAGATATTGTACTGCACCATCATGAAGTTTCTTTCGATATATTCCCGAACTTCCGGGTCCGTAAGCACGTTCTCATGAATTTCCTTGCAATAGGTGCATCCGATTTGCTCGAACATCAGCGCCAGCCGTTTTTGCTGCGACCGCGCGGTCTCGATGTCGTCGCGAATGTCGCGAAAGGTAATAGAAAACCATTCCTGCTTATGCAGACCATCGTCGCCGACTTCTACGGCCGAGGGTGCGGAAATCATCCAGGTCATTGCAAGAACAATGGCAACAAGGCGTTTCATGTTTTTCTCCTATCCGATGGTTTCAAAGAACGAAAAATTTTCAAGCAGCCACTGCGCGATCATGGACATTGATCCGGTAATGAACAAAATACCCGTGATAATCAGGAAAACGCCCATGAGCTTCTCGACCTTGCCCATATGCCGCCTGAATCGGCTGGCCAATGTCAGGAACCGGCCCGCGAAAAGTGCCGCCAAAAGAAACGGGACGCCGATTCCCAGGGAATAGGCTGTCAATAGGATGACGCCTCGCCAAATCGTGTCTTCGGCTCCCGCGACGAAAAGAATTGCAGCCAGCACTGGTCCGACACAGGGCGTCCATCCGAATGCAAAGGCCAGCCCCATCACAAATGCGCCCGCGTGCCCTGCCTGCCTGCCATCCACACTAAAACGGGCTTCACGAAAGAGCATCCCGATTCGAAAAAATCCGAGGAAATGCAGGCCCATCGTAATAATGATGATGCCCGCAATGACCGAGAGCGTATCGAAATACCGCGCCAATGTCTGGCCAATAATGCTTGCTGTCGCACCAAATGCTACAAATACCGTGGTAAAACCGAGAACGAAGAACAAGGCAGACAGAAAAATCCGCCGGGCAGTCCCCGCAGGAATGTTATTCCCGGACAACTGCGAAAAGCTGATCCCCGCCATATAGGCCAGATAGGGCGGCACAATAGGCAAAACGCACGGCGAGACGAAAGAAATGAGTCCGGCCAGAAATGCGGCGCCTATACCGATGTCGATCATGAACTTCTGGACTCTCGAAAGTTTAAGCGTTTGGCGCGAGCAATGGACACATGCTCGTTGCACCGTTAATATTCGGAAATTAATATATATGAGTTTTGTCGAGCCGCAATCTCGAAGTCGGTAGAAGGAAATCCGATCGTGCAAAATTCGATATGCCGAGCCTTTTTAGCCATTGCCGTGTTTGCGGCGTCACTTGTTTGGTCCGGCGGCTCACGGGCCGCCCAACTCGTGATGCTCGAACAAGCCGGCTGCATCTGGTGCCAGCGCTGGAACAAGGAGATCGCACCGGCCTATCCGAATACCCTAGAAGGCAAGCGCGCTCCGTTGCGCCGTGTCGATATCGACCTGGAATGGCCGGCAGATCTGGCCGGAATAAAGTCCGAGCGCTTCACGCCAACATTTATTTTGGTCGAAGGAGGTATTGAAATTGCGCGGATGCGCGGTTATCCGGGTGACGATTTTTTTTGGTTTCTGCTCGATGAGATGTTACAGAAACTGCCCCAAGACAGAAACCGATGCGGATAGACCGAGACAAGACAAATGGCACTCCCAAAGCTTAACCCCGATGCATCTCCAGAAGATTTGAAAGACCTGTTCAAGCAGGCACGCAAGGCAAGCGACCTGCTCAAAGCGTTGTCGCACGAAACCCGATTGCTGATTTTGTGCCTGCTAACCGAGGGCGAAAAATCGGTCTCGGAACTCGAAACAATCATGTCGATGCCACAAGCTGCCGTGTCCCAGCAACTCGCGCGCCTGCGTTTCGACAATCTGGTAATGACGCGCCGGGACGGCCGGCAGATCTACTATCAGATAGCCAGCGATGAAATTTCGGCCATAGTAGACAAGCTTTATGAAATGTTTTGTGCGCCGGTCCGCAGCGACAAAGCCGACGGGTCATAGGGGCCGCTATGAAAAATGGATAACGCCTCCCTTCTCGTTGTCCTGAGCGGATTGTCGGGTGGCCTCGTCCTTGGGTTTGTTGCACGACGAAATTTCTTCTGTACACTTTCAGCGCTGGAACAGCACTGGTATGCCGGCAATTCTGACGGTTTGAGGACTTGGGCACTTGCTGCGGTTTTTGCCACCTTGTTCACCCAGATACTTGTCGCGGTTGGTCTCTTCGAACCAACGGATAGTTTTTACCTGACACCGTACTTCGGACTACCCGCAGCTGTTATCGGCGGGATATGCTTTGGTTTCGGCATGGCGCTGATCGGCACCTGCGGCTTCGGTGCGCTGGTCCGCGTTGGCGGCGGGAGCCTGAAAAGCCTGATAGCAATTCTCGTCCTCGGCCTGGTCGCCTTGTCAACGCAACGCGGAATTCTCGCATTGGGAAGGATCGGAGTTTTCGACCGCATTTCACTCGACTTGACGTTTGCCGGCAGTCAGTCTCTGCCTGATCTCGCCAGCGCCTATGCGGGGCGCGATCTTTCTCTTCCCGTAACCGTTCTCGCCATTGCAGTTCCAGCGGCCTGGATTCTTTCAAACCGCGATTTTCGCCAAAACCGCAAAGCCGTCGCGACTTCATGCATCATCGGGTTGGTGATTGCCTTCGGCTGGCTGTCGACATCCATCCTTGGTGCTCATGGTTTTGTTCCGGTGCAGATTGAATCCGCCAGCTTTGTAACCCCGGTCGCGGATACGATCCTGCAATTTGCAGTCTTTACCGGTGCAATGCCGGACTACGGTGTTGGAATGGTGCTCGGTACAATCATTGGCGCGGCCTTGGCCGCCAAGCAGGCCGACGACATACGGTGGGAAGCCTGCGACGATGCCGCTGAACTCAGCCGTCACATTATCGGTGCGGCGCTGATGGGGTTCGGCGGGGTTTTGGCACTCGGCTGCACAGTCGGGCAGGGCATCAGCGCCGCTTCACTTCTGGCGGTATCCGTGCCAGTCACTGTGATTTCCATCGGTTTTGGAGCACGCATGGGACTTGCGTGGTTGCTTGAAGGTTCTGCGCTAGCGCCGTTTCGCGGGCACGGAGTGGACCGGAATTGAAGAGGGCTTATCTGTCCTGAACGAACCGATATGCGTTGCCGCTGCGTTTCACCCGGCCTTGCCCGCCATCCGGTAAATGGAAGCCGATAATCGGTGCTCCATCACTGGCAAGCCGGTCAAGGAGGCGCTTGCGCGTTGCAGCTCCATTTTCCTGGTCCTGATCGGACCCGGAAGGCCAATCCGGACGCTGAAAAGAAAAGACATGGTTCATCAACGCATCGCCGACCACCATGGTGTATTCATCACCCGCATGTATTGCGAATGACATGTGCCCGGGCGTGTGACCGGCCGTATCCACGGCTTCAACTCCCGGTACGATTTCAGCACCTGCATCGAATAGCTCAACCCTGTCTTCCATTGCTGAAAACCGGTTTTTTGCTCCGACTGCAAAAACCTTGCGGTCTTCAGGCAGCAAGTCCGCCACGCCTTCAGCGCGCCAGAAATCCCACTCTGTCCGACCAATATGCAATCGCGCCTCCGGAAAGGTGATCTCGTCAAAATCATCGAGAATGCCCCAAATATGATCCGGATGCGCGTGGGTGAAGATGACGTCAGTTACCGATGTTGGTTCAATACCTGCAGCCAGAAGAGTTTCGCCAAGTCTCCCCGTGGATGGCGTGAAATTTGGACCGGCTCCCGCGTCGAACAGGACAACCCGGCTGCCATCTTTCAGCAGTGTCAGATTGCATTCCGGCATCATCTGGTTGGCCGAAACGCCATTTTCTGCCAACAGTCTCATTGCTTCGTCCTGCGGCAATCCTGCCAGGCGCGAGGATATCGGCAATGACAGATATCCGTCGCTGACGGTGTTGATGATCTTGCCGACCGATGTGATGGACGCGCCTCGACTTGTGTGCGGCGTCAGTAGTGCCGCCGCCGCTCCAGCGACCAGAACCCTTCTCGATATCTCCACGGCAACATCTCCCGGAACGGTTTATCGTTTTGATTTCTACCGGCCCAGCGGAATGGCAGTCAATGAAATATTCAAATAGTATTATGTATGTTTGGTCGGTATTGCACTAGCGGTCGGTCGTCTTGACCGGTGGACCGGAAAAGTGGAGGTGTTGTCGGTCGACACATGAAAACGATGGACGTTGCGTGCTAGAAACCCTCTTGGACAGGTTTGGCTCAGACTGGGTTGTGTCGCTGGCAGGATTGCTGGTTGGGCTGCTGTTCGGCGCCGCCGCACAACACTCGCGGTTCTGTTTGCGCGCAGCGGTTGTTGAAGTCGCTGACCGTATTCCCGGAGTTCGGTTTGCTATTTGGCTTGTGACCTTCAGCACCGCTCTTGTCGCAACACAGATTGCAATAACACTGGGTTATCTCGACGTTTCCGACGCGCGTCAACTTGCGGCGACCGGCAGCATTTCCGGTGCAGTCATTGGCGGTTTGATGTTCGGGTGCGGAATGATCCTGGCAAGGGGATGCGCCAGCCGGCTCTTGGTTCTTTCCGCTACCGGAAACCTGCGCGCGCTATTAAGCGGGCTCGTGCTGACGCTGGTTGCCCAGGCCAGCTTGCGCGGCGTGCTGTCAGTCCCGCGCCAGTATCTGGGAAGTCTTTGGACGATCGAAGGCGGTGATTCCCGGAACTTGCTGACATATATCCACATAAGCCCCTTTGCCGCGACGGTACTGACATCGTTGATGCTGATACCGGCAGCGGCTCTGATAATTCACAACAAGTTTCCGCTTTCGCGATCGATAGCGGCAATTGCGGTCGGGCTTGCAATTGCTTTTGGTTGGATCGCAACCTATCAAATCGCGCTATCGTCTTTCGACATTGTCGCTGTTTCCAGTGTCAGCTTTACCGGGCCGTCTACCGATACGCTGATGGTTCTTGTCAACAACCCGGTATCTTCGCTGAATTTTGGAACGGGGCTTGTCGTCGGCGTGTTCTGCGGTTCTGCGTTCATGGCCGCTTTGACCGGGGAAATGAAGATTCAGCGGTTCGAAGCCGACACGCCCATGGAACGCTATCTGGCTGGAGCTACATTGATGGGGTTCGGTGCGATGTTGGCGGGCGGCTGTGCCGTTGGCGCGGGCGTGACCGGAAGTGCGATCTTTGCCCTGACGGCATGGATTGCGATATTCTTCATGTGGGCCGGCGCCATCTCAACACATATCGTTCTGCAGATCTGGACTGGCCAGGCAGGCAATCATGCAAATACAGCCGGCATCGGCATGGATGCCGGACAGTGAACAAGGACCGGATAACAGCTAGCCAGGTTAATTGGCATCTTGTCGCCCGCTCCAATATTTGAGGCCCTTGCGGGGCTTTTGGAACAATTCCCGATTGCGGCATGCGATGGAATCCATTTGAGGTGAGATCCAGGTTAAATAACGGCACCACTACCGATGCCGGATCCCGCATCGCTCGACTATTGTTCGCGAACAACCGTATTTTGTAACGTACCCACGCTCTCAACAAAAACCTCAACTTCATCACCGGGAACCAAAGGCCCGACGCCAGATGGTGTACCGGTAATAATGATGTCACCTGGCAAAAGCGTTATTGCCGTACTCAAATAGGATACCAGATCAGCAACCGAAAACAGAAGGTCCGAGGTAGAGCTCGATTGCCGATCCACACCGTTTACCCTGGCGCCAAGCCTCAGGTTGGTTGGATCGAGACCGGTGGCAATTACCGGTCCGATTGGACAAAACGTGTCGTACCCCTTGCCAATGAGAAGTGAGCCCATTTCCATTTCCGCCGACTGAATGACACGCTCACTTATGTCATTGGCGCAGGTATAGCCAAGGACATGTTCCAGCGCCTGTTGCTTTAATATCCGGCGCGCGGCTCGTCCGATTACAACCGCAAGTTCCGCTTCGAAATGAAGGTTCTGCGCCTCTTTTGGATAGAGAATAGGGTCACCCGGCCCGATGGCCGTAGTTGAGGGCTTCATAAACAGCAGCGGAATTTCGGGCGTCTTGCTTCCGGATTCCCTGATGTGCTCGATGTAGTTTAATCCGACTCCAAATATCCGCGGCCTATGGACCGGGCAAAGCAGGCGAACATTTAAGAGCGGGATAGGGTGACTTGTCAATTCAATGCGATCGAAAGGCGAACCCTCGATGCGCGTGATCGTGTCGCCTTCGATGGCGCCATAATGGATCTCTCCGTCAAACTCGTACCTTGCGATATGCATTTTACCTCCCATAATTGTTACCAGCCAGGCCGCGGATTGCCGTCAACCGGCCAAGTGAACAGATTCAGGCTGTTCGCGGTCAAAATCGCCGTCGTGCACCAGTAACGTGTATGACGACCGAAACGGCACATCCTTTTGCAGCGTGATCCCCTTGTCGCGGAATGGGCCAACAGTGACGACGCCCCAATCAGCCACGAACCAGCTGTGCTCAAACCCGTCTATCGGGTGCGGGACAACGGTAATTCCGGCCTTTGCACCTCCGCCCACAGGGCCGGTGAAATCAATCCATCGGGATGTCAGAAATGCTTCGGATTTGTTAGCCAGATTACCCTTGTGACCGGAGATGCACCCGCCATTGGCGACCGTCATGCTTTCTGCGACACGCACGTTGAAAAATGCATGGCGGGTCGGTCCGATCTGAATATCGCCAGAAACCGGCGTTATCGCCGAATCGATGGTAAACCGGTAGCAGTGCTCCTCGACTACAACCGAAATTATCCTGACTTCTGTGATCAAAAGACGTCCATGTGCGGCACCCCATTCAGATGGCCCGCGCCAATCAAGGGTTTGCGAGATTTCGAAGGTGCCCGGCGATAACTCCCTACCCCGGCATCCGGTCTCCACAATGCGGCCCGGAGCCCGGCCCTGGAAGACCTCATTGACGTAGAAGTTATAGGTATATTCTTCAAAGGCACCCGATTTGGTCGCCATCATTGCATGAACGTGATCAGCACCTAGCCAAACGGAATTGTGGTGCGGATGATCCGCCGGCGCTTCGGATGTGACAGAATAACCGGATGGTGAGAATAACGGATAAATATAGCTTCTATACGGTCCGCCCGTGATCGCGAAAACCGCCTTGCCACGATAGCGCAACCACCAGCGGTGCGTTTTTGCAATTGCGCCGGGTGGCAAGGCTAGTTCATCAGTAGCAAACGAAAAATCCGTCATGGCGCCGCAATCTTCGTCCATGACACATAAACGGCATTTGTTGTGCCATCTTGTAGATGGTCTGCATGCAAAGGTGCTGCGCCGTCCGGGCGGATATTCGCTTCCGATATCATTTGCTCAACCCGGTTCCAGTATGCCTGCGGTGTGATCCGGAAGCGTCTGATCTTCAAAAAAATCCGGATTTGCTGCCGCTATATGCGGCAATGCGCGCAATATCTCGCGAAGGTGAATACGCATGGCACGTTCGGAGGCGTTTTCGTCTTTCGCTTCTATACCTTCCACGATTCCTTTGTGCTGCTCGATAAGACGGTTCATCGGTGTCGCATATCCCAGGCTCAGGAACCGTACCCGGTCAATCTGGTTACGTGACCTTTCGACTGTTCTCAGCGCGTAGTCGCATTGGACAATATTTCCAATTGCGCGGTGAAAGGCCTCATCGTATTGATTGAAACGGGCAAAGTCGTCACGTTCGGCTGACTTCTCCTGCTCGGCAATCAAGGCTCGCAGCGCATCGCAATCTTTCTTGGAGGCGAGCCGTGCCGCATGACGCACCAGACTGCACTCCACCGCTTCGCGCACGAAACGTGCATCAGCGACTTCGCGAACCGATATCTTGCGGACAAAAGTTCCCCGGCTCGGGCGAATTTCCAAAAGTCCCGCTTCCGACAATTTAATAAATGCCTCACGAACC
>JAHEGF010000112.1:0-5031 GCA_024645155.1 Phyllobacteriaceae bacterium
ACTTCGCGTGCCGCTTGTTTCAATCCATCAAATGCCGGAGGCAAGGTTTCCCGAATTACATCCGTCCATGTGGCCAGCGCACCAATGCGCCAGGCGCCAGCCTGTTTGCTGATCCCGCGCAGTTCTGAAAGTGCTGAAATGTCGAGGACCGGGCCTTCAACCTGTTGGCCACCAAGTGCGGGAAAAAAATCAGTGCCACCCGACAGTACTGTCCAGTCACCAGCCGAAAGCAGCGAAAGGGCGGTTTCAAGCGTATCGGGGCGTGCAAATTCCATGAGTCAGCATATCGTTTGTACACGAATGAATCTATCCCTATTCGCGCCATCGTCAACAGGTGGCAATTCCCGGCTAGACATTCACTGCAAAGGAAGTCCCGCGGTTTCCAGACCGTGATACTGCTGATCGAAATGCTCCGGGTTCGGGTTATGGGATTGGTTCTTGCGAGCACCAGTGAAATGGATCAAATGGTTGGCAGGAATGCTGTCAATGCCGCTAGCTGCCGGATTGCCACTGGACAGACCGCATTTTGTAATTATAGTTCATATCTACCATGAGATATGGCATAAAAATGCATATATGTGTAATGGAAGCGGTTTTGGTGGTTTGAAACATGATTATTCGCTGATATTCGTCGTGTGGGAGAATTTCTGATTGGAACGGGGCAACGTCATGCAGGCAGCCATTGAACGATGGGTCGGCAGAACCGCATTTTTTATGGCGCTGATTGGCGGTGCGGTTCTTATCGCGTTGATTATCGTGACCATTGTTTCGGTTACCGGGCGGGCATTGATCCCGTTTGGCCTGGGGCCGGTTCCAGGTGATTTTGAACTGGTCGAAGCGGGAACCGCATTTGCGGTTTTTGCCTTCCTTCCATGGTGCCATTTCAATCGCGGCCATGCCGAGGTGGAATTGTTCACGATGCGGTTCTCGCAAACCACCAACAGGCTCATTGATTTTGTGGCTGATTGCCTGGTGCTGGCGGTGTCAGCCCTGATCGCCTGGCAGCATTACCTGGGCACGGTGAGCAAGATGTCCTACGGCGAAACCACATTCATCCTGCAATTTCCGATCTGGTGGGCCTATATGGCAAGCCTTGTCGGCACCGTGGTGATGGTCATCGTTGCTGTCTACTGCGCATTCCGAAGCCTGGACCTGCTTGCCGCTGAAATGCGACCGCGCAAAGGACGCGCGACGTGAGCAATCTCGAAATCGGGATCTGGTCCTTTCCCATATTGCTGCTGGCAATTTTCCTGCGCATTCCGATCGGGCTGGCGATGTTTGCGGTCGGCATCGGCGGCAGTTATGCGATCAACGGTTCATTTGCGATGATGTTTGCCCAGCTCAAGCACCTGACCTACAGCACCTTTTCCAGCTATTCGCTGTCTATCGTGCCGATGTTCCTCCTGATGGGCCAGTTTGCCAGGCTTGGCGGCATGTCGACGGCCCTTTTTCGGGCCGCCGAAACATGGCTCGGGCACAGGCGCGGAGGTGTAGCGATGGCTGCCGTTGGCGCGTGTGCCGGGTTCGGTTCCATCTGCGGATCGTCACTTGCGACGGCGGCCACGATGGGCCAGGTGGCATTGCCGGAATTGAAGCGCTACGGATATTCAGGATCACTGGCGACCGGAACGCTGGCTGCCGGAGGCACGCTCGGCATTCTCATACCGCCCTCGGTCATTCTTGTTATCTACGCGATTTTGACCGAGCAGAATATCGCCAAACTCTTTTTATCCGCATTCATACCCGGCATTCTGGCGGCGATCGGCTACATGCTCACGATCTCCATCTATGTGCGCCTCAAACCAGACTCGGCCGGCTCGCGCGAGCGGGCGCCCTATTCGGAGCGTTTCAGCGCCCTGATCGCCGTGTGGCCGGTGCTGATCGTCTTTCTCGCCGTGGTCGGCGGCATCTATACCGGCATTTTCACCCCGACCGAGGCGGCTGCTGTTGGTGCATTCGGCACGGGCCTGATCGCCCTGTTCAATCGCGGGCTGAACTTTACCACGTTGAAAGACTCGATCCTGTCGACGGCCTCGTCAACGGCGATGATTTTCATGATTGTGCTGGGAGCGGCGATCTACAACGGCTTCCTGGCGCTGTCGCAAATGCCGCAGGAAATCGCATTATATGTGGCAGAGCAGGGATTCAGCCCGTGGCTGGTGCTGACACTGGTGTTGCTTTTCTACCTTCTTTTCGGTTGCGTCATGGATTCGCTTTCAATGATCCTTTTGACCATTCCGGTGTTCTACCCGATTCTCATTGGCCTCGATTTCGGCATGACCGGCGAAGAGTTTGCCTTGTGGTTCGGCATTCTGGCGCTGATTGTCGTTGAAGTCGGCCTGATCACGCCACCGGTCGGCATGAACCTGTTTGTCATCAACTCGCTTGCCGAAGATATACCGCTGGCGGCAACCTATCGCGGCGTTTTCCCGTTTGTGGCTGCCGATCTCGTACGGGTGGTTCTTCTTGCCATTTTCCCGTCCATCACCCTGATCGCGGTGCGGCTCATGTATTAGGGTCAGGCTGCAGGACCCGTTGCCTGCGAAGCGGCATTGGCTGGTAACGCCGCTAGTTCAGTGGAATGGCGTTGGCGTCCTTGTTATCCTGATAGATGGCTGACAGTGCGTTATAGGCACCCGTGATGCGGTCGATCTGAGCTTCTGCCTTTGCACGGTCGGCGTCGGGCAGTTGTTCCACGAGCGACCGGATTGAAAAGCTCTGCCAATAGGCATTGCTGGCGCGGTAACCGCCCGCTTCGAGCCCGAACACTTCCTTCAGTATTTTCAGATCGTGGGGAATGGCGAAACTGTCACGGGAATCGACATGGCTGAAAAGGTAATGAAAATTGTCGAATCCGGCCCATGTGATCGCCGACAGGCACAGGGTACAGGGTTCATGTGTCGAGATAAAATGGCAGTCCCTGGTATCGGGGCGACGGTTTGCGGGAATCTCGTAAAACTTCTTGAGCGCATGCATTTCGCCATGCCACAGCGGATTACCCATCTCGTTGTTGGTCTCGGCAACGATCACGTCACCGGTGGACTTGGCGATGATTGCCGCGCCAAACACCTTGTTTCCGGCTGCAACGCCCAATCTGGTCCTCGGCAGGATGTCGTTTTCAATAATGTCGAGCAAGCGAATAACCGGGGCCGGTTTTGAGGTCATGGTACGATGATCTCCCACGGTTCGGCAAAGGTGAATTCTTCGAGATTGCTGCCGTCGCCGCCGCGATCGACCACGAAAAAGTCCTGGTCAGCGCCAATGGGTGTGAGCACCGCATGCCAGGTATTGCGGGCATAGTTCACACCTTGTCCCGCGCTTGTAATGAATGCTTCCGGTTCGCCAGGGCCGTCCTCGCCGTCGTGGCAAACGATTACCAGGAATGGCTTGTTCGCAAGCGGATAAAATGCTTGGGATCCAAACGGATGACGTTCGACATGGGTCAACTTGAGCGGCAATTCATAGGCGTTGCCGCGGAAAATCGAGATCAGCACCCTTGCGTTAGGGCCTGCGGCCTCGACATTGGCAAGATCGTGATAACGGATACATTTCCCGTCATTGATGGGAAAGTTCTCGGCGCCCTCAGCTTCGATGACATCGCCAAAGACGGTAAAGGCTTCGTGGGTTAGCGGGCGTGCGGTGATGGTCCGGCTCATGGCCGAGCACCCAGTTTCATGTGACGATTGACGTCCTTGTACAGCAGATAGCGGAACGGTCCGGGGCCGCCGGCATAACAGGCCTGTGGGCAAAAGGCGCGCAGCCACATGTAATCTCCGGCCTCCACTTCAACCCAATCCCTGTTGAGCCGGTAGACCGCCTTGCCCTCGAGCACGAATAGACCGTGCTCCATGACGTGGGTTTCGGTAAACGGAATGACCGCGCCGGGCTGGAAAGTGACGATGTTGACATGCATGTCGTAGCGGACGTCGTCGCGATCGACAAAGCGTGTTGTCGCCCACTTCTCATCGGTGTCAGGCATTCCCGCTGGCTCGATGTCGGCTTCGTTGGTAACAAATGCATCCGGAACGTCTATGCCATCAACAAATTCGTAAGCTTTGCGGAACCAGTGGAACTTTGCCGGACTGTCGCCGTTGTTGCGAAGCGTCCATTTTGCCGACGGCGGCAGAAATGCATAGCCTCCCTGTTTCATTGCGTGGCGCCGACCGTCAATTGTCAGGACGACCGCCCCTTCGACGACAAACAGGATGGCCTCGACTCCGGCTTCAGTCTCGGGCCGGTCACTGCCACCGCCCGGTCCGACTTCCATGATGTATTGCGAGAATGTTTCGGCGAAGCCCGAAAGGGGGCGCGACAGGACCCAAAGCCGGGTGTTATCCCAAAACGGAAGAGAACTGGTAACGATGTCACGCATGACGCCTTTAGGAATGACCGCGTAGGCTTCGGTGAACACCGCGCGATCGGTCAGCAGTTCCGTTTGGGAAGGCAGGCCACCCTGGGAGGTGTAGTAGGTACGGGCGGTCATGATCCGGTCCTTTGGCAATTCATGAAAAGGTATCCTTGAGGCGTAAGAGGGCGATTTTCTCAACCTGGCGGCAGGCGGTATCGAATTCGGTATTCTCATCGTTGCCGATGCGATCTTCGAAGGCTTGCAGAATTGCGCCCTTGCCCTGTCCCTTTACCGCCATGATGAAGGGAAATCCAAATCGTTCGACATAGGCGGTATTCAATGCCTGAAAGCGCTCGCGTTCGGCATCGGTCAAGTGATCAAGGCCGGCCGATGCCTGTTCGCGGGTGGAATCCTCGGTCAGCTTTTTTGCAGCCGCCAGTTTTCCGGCAAGGTCCGGGTGGGCATTCAGGACGCCCAAGCGTTCGCTCCGGCTTGCCGCGCGAAATGAACGCGCAAGAAGATTGTGAACGCCGGTTGCGCAGTCATGAGCGGGGCCAATTTCAAGCTCATATGCGCGTTCGGCAATCCACGGAGAGTGTTCGAAGACACCGCCGAATAATTTTACGAATTCCAGGCGGTTCATTGCGGACGGTTTCAATTTCGCCGGACTGTACGGATGGTGC
>JAHEGF010000112.1:5041-9979 GCA_024645155.1 Phyllobacteriaceae bacterium
CTCATGCCAATGACGCGCAATGTCGATGCGCCTGGCAATCCAGACCTTTTCATGGGCCTGAACATGGTTGATGAAACGGCTGAGCGCGGCAATGCGGCCCGGTCGTCCGGCGAGCCGGCAGTGGAGACCGATATTCAGCATCTTCGGGCTTCCATCGATGCCTTCCTCGTAGAGCGTGTCAAATGAATCGCGCAAATAGGCAAAAAACTGATCGCCCGAATTGAAGCCCTGTGGTGTTGCAAACCGCATATCGTTGGTATCGAGCGTGTATGGGATGACCAGTTGTGCTCCACCGCCATGTTCAAACCAATAAGGCAGGTCGTCGGCGTAGCTGTCCGAAACGTAGTCGAACGCGCCGCTGGCGGCGCAAAGCCTGACAGTGTTTGCCGAGCATCTTCCCGTATACCACCCGCGCGGCGGGTTGCCGGTTACCTCGGTATGCAGGCGGACCGTTTCTGCCATGTCGGCGGCTTCATCGTCTTCGGAATAATCCTTGTACTCTATCCACTTCAATCCGTGGGAAGCGATCTCCCAATCGGCAGCCTGCATTGCTGCGACCTGGTCCGGTGAGCGGGCCAGCGCCGTGGCGACGCCGTAAACGGTGACCGGAAGACCGAGACCGGTAAACAGTCGGTGCAGGCGCCAGAACCCGGCACGGGCGCCATATTCATAAATCGATTCCATATTCCAGTGGCGTTTTCCCGGCCAGGGAGCAGCGCCGACGATCTCCGACAGGAAGGCCTCCGAAGCGGCATCTCCGTGTAGTATCGAGTTCTCGCCACCTTCCTCGTAGTTGATGACAAATTGAACGGCAATCCGCGCTCCATCCGGCCAGTTCGGATCGGGTGGAACCGCACCATAACCAAGCATGTCGCGCGGGTAGCGCTGTGCTATCATTACAAAATCCTTTTTTGTGGTCCGCCGCTGTGCCAGCATACATTTGACGAGGAGAATAGCGAAAGCAAGACCCATGAGCGGAACATGAAGCGTTGCGTTTCTCAAATCGCCGTTTGACGAAGATTCCCCGATGGATAGAGTGAACAAAAACAACAAGGGGTATTCATGGCAGGGAATGATGGTGGTCGCCTGACGACACATGTGCTTGATACCGCTCTCGGCAAGCCGGCAAGTGGATTGAAGATTGATCTTTTCAAGGTGGTTGCAGGTGATGCAACCTTGCTGAAGTCGGTAATCACCAACGAAGACGGCCGGTGCGACGCACCGTTGCTGCAGGGCGACGAGTTCTCCGCGGGTGAATACGAGTTGCATTTTCATGCGGGAGATTACCTACGCCGGAGCGGTGCGGATTTGCCATCGCCCGCATTTCTCGAAGTTGTTCCGATCCGGTTCGGCATGGCTGAAGCCAGCCATTATCATGTGCCTCTTCTGGTCTCGGCCTACGGCTATTCAACCTACAGGGGCAGTTGATCATGACTGACCGGCAAATCCGTTTCCTGCTCAATGATCGCGATGTGGTTATCGGCGACTTGCGGCCGGAAGACCTACTGCTCGACTACCTTCGTTTGAACGCCGGGTTGCCCGGTACAAAAGAGGGGTGTGCGGAAGGTGACTGCGGCGCCTGTACCGTTTTGGTCGGGCGGATGAAATCGGGCAAACTGACTTACGATCCGGTCAACGCCTGTATCAGGTTTCTCGGTTCGCTCAACGCCTGCCACGTGGTGACGGTCGAACATCTGGCAGGCAGTGCAGGGAGCCTTCACCCGGTGCAGCAGGCAATGGTTGATAATCATGGTTCCCAGTGCGGATTTTGCACGCCGGGAATTGTGATGTCGCTCTACAAATTGTGGATGGACAATTCCAAACCCAGCGACGCCGAAATCGAGACCGCACTACAAGGCAATCTGTGCCGTTGTACAGGCTATGAATCCGTTATGCGCGCGGCCCGGGCGATGGGGAAAACCGGTTCCGTTTCCCGCGACAAGCTGGTGCGGGAGCGCAAGGCGACAAGCGCCAAACTGCGATCACTTGCATCGAGACGAACCATTGAGATCGGCAAGGGAAGCGATCGAATCTACGTACCTGGTGACGCAGGTGATCTGGCAGCCATTCTGAAAAAAGAGCCGAAGGCCACAATCGTTGCCGGGTCGACGGATGCCGGACTTTGGGTCACCAAGCATTTTCGCGGTATCGGACCGGCAATCTTTATCGGTCATCTTGACGACCTTGCAAAAATCAAGGCTGCAGACGGCGTTCTCAGGATTGGCGCGACAGCGTCCTACACGGACGCGGCCGGCGCACTTGCCCGCCACTTCCCAAATTTCGGACCGCTGATCAACCGCATCGGCGGCGCCCAGATACGGGCCATGGGAACAATCGGCGGCAACATCGCCAATGGTTCGCCTATTGGTGACATGCCACCGCCCCTGATCGCGCTTGGTGCGAGTGTGACTTTGCGTTCTTCAAAGCGATCGAGGACAATGGAACTGGAGAAGTTCTTTGTCGAATATGGAAAACAGGACCGCAGGAAGGGCGAATTTGTCGAATCGGTTTCCATCCCGCTGTTGAACAAGTCAGTCTACAAGATATCGAAGCGCAATGACGAAGATATCACTTCGGCGCTGGTGGCAATCCGGATGCGCCTCGGGCGCGAAGACATGGTCGACAGCATCCGGATCGCCTGTGGCGGAATGGCGGCAACCCCGAAGCGGGCAAATGCGGTTGAGGCTGCATTGCGCGGCAAGCCGTGGAACGAGAATTCGATCAATGCGGCCATGGATGCATTTGCGGAGGATTTCAGTCCGCTCACCGATATGCGTGCAAGCGCGGAGTACAGGATGCTGGTTGTAAAAAACCTGCTGCGCCGTTTCTATCTCGAAACACAGGATGCGGGTTCGCCATCATCCTTGTCTTCCTATGTGGCGGCGTGAGGTGGCGGAATGATCAAACGCCGGAAAAAACCGAACAGCCAACAAAAGATTGCCGGAGGCGTCGCGGACGCCCTGCGTCACGATTCCGCCGCCAAACACGTATCTGGAACGGCCCAATACATCGATGATATTCCGCTGCCTACCGGAACGTTGCATGGCTGTGCGGGGCTGGCGCAGATTGCCCACGGCACTATCCTGTCCATGGACCTGGACGAAGTCCGCCGCGCACCGGGGGTCGTTTTAGTGCTGACTGCAAACGACATGCCGGGTTCCAATGACATCAGCCCGACCGGGCGTCGTGACGAACCGGTGCTCGCTGACGGCAAGGTGCACTTTTATGGACAACCGGTGTTCTGCGTCATTGCGCAAACCCGCGAGCAGGCGCGGCGTGCCTGTCTTGAGGCAAAGATATCCTACAAGGAACTGACCGCGATCATCGATGTTGACGGTATTGCAAAGAAGCCGAAGCTGGTCACCGATCCGCTGGTGCTCCAGCGCGGCGACACCGGTGCAGTTTTGACTGCCGCGCCGCGGCGGATCAGCGGGTCCATGCGTGTTGGCGGTCAGGACCATTTTTACCTGGAAGGCCATATCGCGCTTGCGATACCAGGCGAGGATGGCGATGTTCATATTCATTCGTCGACGCAGCATCCCAGCGAAGTTCAGCATATGGTTGCCCATGTACTGAATGTCCCGTCCCATTCGGTAACCGTTGACGTCCGGCGGATGGGTGGTGGTTTTGGCGGAAAGGAAACCCAATCGAACCTGTTTGCGGCACTAGCCGCAGTTGCAGCCAGACAAACCGGAAAACCCGTAAAAATCCGCCCCGACCGCGATGACGACATGACGGCAACGGGCAAGCGTCATGATTTCCTCATCGACTATGATGTCGGTTTCGACGACGACGGCAATATCCTTGGCGCCGATTTCCGCTATGTTGCCCGGTGCGGATTTTCCTCCGACCTGTCGGGTCCGGTCACTGACCGGGCGCTTTTTCACTGCGACAACGCGTACTACTATCCGGCGGTAAGGGCGGTATCGGTGCCGGCCTACACGAACACCGTCTCGAACACTGCGTTCCGCGGATTTGGTGGGCCGCAGGGCATGATGGGTGCCGAACGAATAATCGATGAAGTCGCATTCGCCACCGGACTTGACCCGCTCGACGTCCGCCGGCGCAATTTCTATGGAGAAAACGACCGTAACGTCACGCCTTATCACCAGACTCTCGGAGATAATATCATTGGACGGCTGGTTGACGAACTGGCGAAGAACGCCTCCTACGACCGCCGCCGCCGCGAGATTTCTGCGTTCAACAAGAATAGTACCGTTATAAAAAGGGGGCTGGCGCTGACGCCGGTGAAATTCGGCATCTCATTCACCGCGACACATTTCAACCAGGCCGGCGCACTGGTTCACGTCTATGCGGACGGATCGGTGCATCTGAATCATGGCGGCACCGAAATGGGGCAGGGGCTCTACACAAAGGTCGCGCAAGTGGTCGCAGAAGAATTCCAGATCGATATCGGGCGGGTGAAAATTACAGCGACCACGACCGGTAAGGTGCCGAACACATCGGCAACCGCCGCGTCTTCCGGTTCGGATCTGAACGGGATGGCGGCAAAGGCAGCCGCAGGGACAATACGGGGCCGTCTCGAAGAGTTTGCAGCGCGGCATTTCGAAGTACCGCCTGAACAGGTGGTATTCCTGCCGAACCGCGTGCGTGTGGGAAATCAGGAAATCCCGTTTGATGAACTGGCGCGCCTTGCCTACATGGCGCGCGTGCAACTTTCGGCAACCGGGTTCTACAAGACGCCGAAGATTCATTGGGACCGCGACAAGGGGCAAGGCCATCCGTTTTACTATTTTGCCTACGGAGCGGCGATGGCTGAGGTCGCCGTCGACACCCTGACAGGTGAATACCGCACCGATCGTGTCGATATCCTTCATGATGTCGGCCGTTCGCTTAACCCCGCGGTCGATCGGGGCCAAGTCGAAGGCGGGTTTGTCCAGGGGATGGGTTGGCTGACGACGGAAGAATTGCGGTGGG
>JAHEGF010000353.1 GCA_024645155.1 Phyllobacteriaceae bacterium
GCAAAAGCGGAATATTTTTATCCAGCCGCAAGGCAATCCGCATATCGTCCACTTCCCAGGCGTCTTCCACATCCTGTTTATTAGCGGCAACCACATACGGAGTAGGGGCATAGGCCCGGAAGGTTTCCAAAATGCTGCGGGCTTCCCGGAAAGTCTCCGGGCGGGTGCTGTCTACCATGACGATGAACCCCAACATGCCCTCAGAAAGGATTTCCCACATAAAATCAAACCGTTTTTGCCCCGGAGTACCAAATAAGTACAGGACCAATTCATCATCCACGGTAATCCGGCCAAAGTCCATGGCAACGGTGGTTGATTCTTTTACTTTCTCAGCCGCAGACGAGATCTTCCGCTCCGTGGAGACAACATCAATCTCGCTCACAGTTTGAATAAACTCTGTTTTCCCAGAGTTGAAAGGGCCTGTGACAACCATCTTTACTGTTTGCATAATGCCAATTCCTCAATCAAAGTATATTTACAACGAACGGATCCGGCCAATCAGCCGATTGACCAGGTTCTTTTGCTCTTCTTTGCTCTGACCAGCCATGGCAGTTTCCAGTCCGGGCAGGGTGCGAACCGCACCTTCAGGTCGAACCAGTTCCACCAGCCCAGCCTGTAACAGGCTGTAAACCACTCTTCGGATCTCCAGATCGGACATCTTGGCGGCTTTAGCAATCTGCCTGATCGTATTTTTGGGGTTAATGTAAGAGACCACCCGCCATTCCTCAACACTCATGTTTAGCTTCTGCAAATTGACGCCAGGGCGGTCTGAGAACTTGAGGGCCAGGTCTAGGTTGGGAAGTTCGTCCTGGAGCTGCTCCCATTCCCGCAGGCGGCGGGAACCTTCAATGATGATATTTTCGAGGTCCATCCGGATCGGGATGCGGTCCTGCGGGGGGGCTTCACCAGCATTAAAGTTAAACAGCCCTTCCACCCAGCTAAACAGGCGCTGCAGAATATCCAGAAAATGGTTTTGCAGGCTGGAAATGATATCTTGCTGGGACACATAGCCGGAATTAATCAGCAGCAAGCCCAGTTCTTTGTCGCTCATATTGGATGCGCGGACTTTGATCGTATTGTATTGGGCGGCGGTAATAATCCGGGCTTTATGCAGGATAGCAGCCAGACTGTTCTCTTCGTTGCTGATCTCAGCATAGGCCAATTTACCCTCACGGAAAGTCACTTTGGCAGTCTGGTTGGAACCCTGAACCACTAAAGTGCCCGTTTTTTGGGCTAAGTTCACCAAATTGAGGAGCTGAGTAATCGTAAAGTCTCTTAAATTGCCCTTTAATGCCATGGAGGGTCTCTTTATTTTAGGTCTTTTGGATAGAATATGAAAAAATTATACTGTAAAAGAATAATCGTCGCCAAACAATATCATTGCAGATTGGCTTTCATCTTTGTTGGGCAGCCCGGCAGCAGCCCGCCGGGCAGCAAATTCAGCGGCCGGCTTCAGCGGATTTCGTTTCCGGCAATCACCACCACCGGCGCACCATCCATCTGGGTCAGGAAGAGGGTCTTTTCGTGCTCGCCTTCCAGCCGAAGCTACTGGATGAGTTCTTCGGGCACAAGCGGCGAGCCGCGCTTTTTAACCGTTACCCGGCCAACATTGCGCTCCCGCAGCGTAGCCCGCAGGCGTTTGAGCTGGAAGGGCATCCAATCTTCCACCGGCCAGCAGCGCACGAAGGGGTGTTCAACCCTGGTATCTGCCGTCAGGTAGGCAATCTCGCGGTCCAGTTGGGCGGCAGCCAGCTCCCCGCCCAGGGCTTGCACCAAACCGGCCCGCAGCACAGAGGGATCGGGTTCGTAAAGAAAGGCCTGCGGGGCCGAAAGCGGCAGTTCGGGCTGCTCCTCGGCGGTCATGGTGTAGGTGTGATCTCCAGAGAGTAAGGTCGCCCGGCGTGTGACAGTTTTTAGTGGGCCAAACCATAAGGCGGCCTCCTTCAAATTTCCTCCCAGCGAAATAAACTCCACCTCACAATCGTAGCGCTCCAGTTCTTCCAACTGGACGCCCGGAGAAATTTTTACAGCAACCGCCGGGATATGCGGCAGCCAGCGTTCGATGATCGACAAGGCCGGCTGGTACTCTTCCACCGAAAAGGCCCGCCGGTGGTCCAGCCGCCGGGCAGGGTCAAAGAAAATTGCCGCATTCCGGAAATCGGCCCCCGCCAGGCTGAAGGGCAGGTCTTGCAGGTCGGCCTGAATAAATTCCGCCCGGGAGCGGGTCGCGCGGGCATTCTCCCGCGCCATGGCTGCCCGCAGCGGGTCCTGGTCCACCCCCATTACCGGGGCGGATTTTGCCAGGGCCAGCGAATCCCCCCCCACCGAGCAGCCCAGGTCCAGGATCCTGCCATACCCCTCAAAGCGTTTGGCACGGCTCACGGCCACCTCCCAGGGGGTGGCCTGCTCCAGCGCCTCGCGGGTGAAATACATCTTTTCGGCCTGGGGGAACTTGTCGAATGCTTCACCACGCAAAATCGCCACCGTCAGGGCTGTGCGGGCCAATTCCCGCGGAAAGCGCTTGGCCAACATCTTAAAATCGCCCAAAAAATCCTTCTCACGCGGGTCAAAGGCCATGGCCGATTCAAGTGCCCAGCGCCCTTCCCGGGTCAGCAGTTGAGTAAAATCTGTCAATTGCATATGCCGCCTACTTCCCAACCAGGTGGGCTGACCGGAATCGGAGTGCCGACCAGACTTCATCAATCGAAATCTGGCTGACAGGACCGTAACCATATTTCTGCACCAAGCCTGCAAATATATCCCGGGAAAGGTCGCTCTCCACTTTCGGGCTCTTTTGGAGGTAGGCCAGGGAGACCAGACCATCTTCCATCAGTGCTTTCGCAATCCGGGAGATCCGGTCTGTCACCTGGTGCTGAAAATGGGCAAACACGCGCCCAAAAAGCAAGCCAGGCTCAAAAACCGCCGCCCGATTAAGTTGAGAGAGCGCTATCCCGAGGGCTTTCAGAAAGCCTTCGGGTGGATTGAGGATCAAAGCCCGGATCTCAGGATCCAGGCCTAGTTTTTTCATCCGGGGTATCTGGGCAGGCATACCTTGTTTTCTCCTTCTGGCC
>JAHEGF010000005.1:0-1166 GCA_024645155.1 Phyllobacteriaceae bacterium
TGCGAATCTGTTTTGCAATGACACCGCCCAGTAATGAAAACCGCAAATAGGCGCGCATCGATTGCGACACCGAGATCCAGTCATCCCCCGACGCGCCCTCCATGGTTTCGTAACCCTGATCGATGATCATCGAGACCGCGCTGTGGTGCGATGGAAAAATAGGTTCGCCAAGTGCGTCATGGGAATACCAGGTCCAATCGGGGCAACGTGACATGCCCACGGCATCAATGCCTAAAAAATACGAAGCCGCCTTGATATTCAGGGCATTGCGGTCGCCATCATCGTGTCCGGCAGTTTCTGCCACTTCTCCGTCCTGGAGAAGCACAAACGCGCCCAGTGCGCGGCGTTGCGCCATTGACGGGGCCGCCTTGCGCGCATAGTGCCCGCCCTTTGCGCCATCCTGCACGGCCTTGCCCATGTCGCCAAACTGGGCGCGGGCAAACATGTCAGTGCGCTTGGGGACGCGCGGGATACGCTGCTCGTCAAGGAACGTCGTCGGTTCATCAATGCGCTTCAGTTTTTCAAAGGGCAGTGCACCGTCGGCAAAGCGGCGCTCAGCATAAGGTTCGCGATTGAACGCGTTCTTGGCAAAGCCCTTCCCGACCATCCACGCAAGGCCGTGGGTGCGGGATCGCGGCTGCTCGGCAAATGCGACCAGCGGCATATCCGGCTGAAGTGCGAAATCGGTTGTCACCGCTGCCAACCCGAAACGGCTCCCGACATAGGGATTGAACAATGCACCCTGTTCCAGGGTCGCAAGCCCCGATGCGACCGCCAGCGCGTTCAAATTGACATCATGTGTCGTTCCTGTATGGGCCCGCGCCGCAAACCCCAGCAGCCGGATGTAATTCGCGATGACGATGGCAGTCTCGGACGCCAGCAGGCAGGCACGCTGTATTTGCGCATCGGCTATCCAATCACAGCCCGGTTCCCCGGGTTCCGGATCACGCGGAAACTCGTAAAGGAATATGATCGCATGGGTGTGGCTGTCGATGGTCGATGGCGGTGCCTCCATGCTTTCCTTCAGGTCGGCCATGATCATGTCGATGCCCGAGGCAAGCGTATTGGTCTGCCGGGTGCGCAAATCCTCGGCCAGCCTGTCGATGCCGGGATTTCTGGCCGGGGAAGAAAGCACGCATTGCTGGGTCATGGCGCAAGTCCCCACC
>JAHEGF010000005.1:1176-1964 GCA_024645155.1 Phyllobacteriaceae bacterium
CCCACCATAGAAGCGTCGGAGAAATAACCAAAGGCTTTCAGGTGGTTGGCACGTTCCGTTGAATCAGAAGGGCAATTCGCGCGCACTGTGTTGACCAGCCCGTCGCGGATCGCGTCGAGCATTGCCTGATGATCGGCCATGGCATTAACGAGCGACAGCGGGTCTTCGGGCCTGACGAAATTGACCGGTGCCGCAACAGGAATTTCTGCCAGATCGGGAAAGGTCTCCGTGCGCTTCAGCCGTTCCAACGGGTAAGGACCCATATGAACCGGACGATGTCTGTCGGAGAAAAACCGCATTATCTACACAGCTTCGAGGGCGATCGCTATTCCCTGACCAACACCAATACACATCGTCGCAAGCGCCAGTTTACCGCCGCGAACGCCAAGTTCGAGCGCTGCCGTACCTGTAATCCTTGCACCGGACATGCCAAGTGGGTGGCCCAGTGCGATGGCGCCGCCATTGGGGTTGACGAAATCGGCATCTTCGGCAATTCCGAGCCGTCGCAATGTTGCCAGGCCCTGCGATGCAAAGGCCTCATTCAGTTCGACGACATCGAAATCGCCAGGTTTGATACCCAGCCGGGCGCACAATTTTTCGGTAGCTGGCGCTGGCCCGATTCCCATTATGCGCGGCGCCACGCCGGCCGTTGCGCCACCCAAAATTCGGGCTATCGGTGTCAGGCCATGCTTTTTTGCCGCCGCCTCGGACGCAACAATCAGCGCAGCAGCACCATCATTGACTCCGGATGCATTTCCCGCAGTTACAGTCCCATTGGCGCGGAACGG
>JAHEGF010000005.1:1983-8706 GCA_024645155.1 Phyllobacteriaceae bacterium
TGTCGAGACTCGTCAAACGCGGGTGCTCGTCGCGCTCGACTGTCACCGGATCGCCGCGCCGCTGCGGAATGCTGACAGGCGTGATTTCCCTCCCAAGACGGCCGTTTTCCTGCGCGGCGGCCGCCTTTTGCTGGCTTCGCAAGGCAAAGGAGTCCTGGTCCTCGCGCGATATTTCGAAGTCCGCGGCAACATTCTCCCCTGTCTCCGGCATGGAATCGGTGCCGTATTGCTTCTTCAGAACCGGATTGATGAAACGCCAGCCGATCGTCGTGTCGTAGATCTCAGCATTGCGTGAAAATGCCGTGTCGGCTTTCGGCATGACAAACGGTGCCCGCGACATCGATTCCACGCCGCCGGCGACAAACAGCTCGCCTTCACCGGCCTTGATTGCACGTGCTGCGATTGAAATCGCGTCCATCCCGGAACCACACAGTCGGTTGACCGTCGCGCCGGGCACACTTTGCGGCATGCCGCCAAGTAGTGAGCTCATTCGTGCGACATTGCGGTTGTCCTCACCGGCCTGGTTGGCGCAACCATAGATGACGTCGTCAGCCGCTTCCCAGTCAACACCACCATTCCGGTTAATGAGTGAGCGTATCGGCACCGCACCGAGATCGTCAGTGCGCACGCCCGAAAGCGATCCGCCAAATCGGCCAATGGGCGTCCGGATATAGTCACAAATGAATGCCTCACTCATTATACAGCTTCTCCAGTTCTTTTTGTGCCTGCATGGGCCGCCTTGGTCCGTGCCTTCAGGTCGCGAAAAGTCGTCAGTTCAAGTTCCGTCGGCGCCGGCGTCGTGGTTATCGTATCCGCAAACCGTACTGTCCAGCCACACGATGCCTGCACGTCGGCTTGGGTAACGCCCGGATGCATCGAAACAACGGTAAACTCCTTCGTATCCGGATGCGGCTTCCAAATCGCCAGATCCGTTATCAACAGGGCTGGTCCTTTGGTGGTAACACCAAGCCGCTGGCGGTGATCTCCGCCTTCACCGTGTCCAAAGCTTGTAATAAAGTCGACCTTTTCGACCATGCCACGGGTCGATTGCTTCATTGTTATATAGACTTGGCGCGACGATGAGGCGATCTCCGGGGCTCCACCGCCGCCAGGCAGCCGGGTTGCCGGTTTGCGGTAGTCGCCAATGACTGTGGTGTTGATATTTCCGAACCTGTCGAGCTGTGCGGCACCGAGAAACCCGATCGTGATACGCCCGCCCTGAAGCCAGTAACGGAACATCTCTGGCGTTGAAACAGTAGACAATGCAGTATCACACAATTCGCCGTCGCCAATCGACAGCGGCAGTACGTCTGGCGCGGTGCCGATTGTCCCGCTTTCATAGATCAGGGTAATATCCGGCGCATGGGTCAGCCGTGCGATATTGCAGGCAGCAGACGGAGCCCCGATTCCGACAAAGCAGACATCATCGCTGGTCAACGCCCGCGACGCAGCAACGGTCATCATTTCGTCGGCCGTGTAACCCGTTTCGATCATGCCTTACCCCGCAAATCCGCGACACGACCGGCGAAGGCTTTCGGCGATGAACCCAGCACGTTGGTTTTCATCCAGGCGAGAAACCCGTCGCGATCCGCGGCAATCCGGTCCCAGTCGAGATAAGCCGCATTGTCGCGGGCATAATAGCCGCTGGCATAGGAAGGATGGGCACCGCCAGGCACAACGCAAACCGCATCGAGTGTCCAGTGCGGCAGGACACAGGCATTCGGATGGGTGTCGAGTTCGCCAACTTTTTCCTCGACGGTCACCACAGCGCGCTTTGCGGCCAGAACTGCTTCTTTCTGTATGCCGGTGATACCCTCGATCAGGACATTGCCTTTGCGATCGGCCTTTTGCGCGTGGATGAATGTGACATCGGGACGCAACGCTGGCACTGCTGCCAGTTCTTCACCGGTAAAAGGGCAGGTTATCCCCTTGATGTTTTTATTGACCTTCGCCAGTTCAGCTCCAAGATAGCCGCGAAAAATGGCGCAAGGCAAACCCGCTGCACCCGCTTCATAGGCATTTGCCATTGCGGCATGGCTGTGCTCTTCGAGTTCCACGCTGTGTGGCCAACCGTTTTCTACAGAATCCCGAAAACGCCTGAGTAATCCGACCCCGGGGTTGCCGGCATAGGAGAAGATCAGTTTTCGCGCCATGCCCATGCCAATCATTTGGTCGTAGATGATGTCTGGTGTCATGCGAACCAGTGTCAGGTCTGTGAACCTCTGGCGTATGGCTTCGTGGGCGGCCGCATGCGGAATGAGATGCGTGAACCCCTCGAAGGCGACAACATCGCCATTGTTCAAATTTGCTCTCACCGCTTCGCCAAGCGGTCTGAACGCAGCCATTGAGCCGTTCCTAGATGTCGAAAAAGATGGTTTCGTTTTCGCCCTGCAGGTGAATGTCGAATGTGTAGGTATTTCCTTTGGATGCGGCAATCAGCGTCTTTACCCGCGTATTGAGTTCTATTCGGTTCAGGATCGGATCTTCGCTATTCGCCTTCTTTTCATCGCCGAAATACATCCGCGTCTGCAAACCTATGTTGATACCGCGTGCAACAATCCAAAACGAGATGTGTGGCGCCTGCAGCGAGCCGTCAGGAAACGGCACGCGGCCGGGTTTGATGGTTTCGAATAGATAGACGCCGGTATCACCAGCGGTTGGCTGTCTTCCCCAACCGGTAAAATTCGGGTCGGCGGTTCCGCGCAGTTCGGCTGGACTGTTGAAAAGACCATCGGCGTCAGCCTGCCAAATCTCAAGCATCGCATCGGTCAGCGGTGTGCCCGAGCCATCAATGACACGTCCGGTGATCACAATGCTTTCGCCTCTTGTCTTGTCATTGACCATGGCCGCGCCAAGCTGGTCGGGATACACCCCCTTGATCCCGGCAAATTCCGGAACGCATCCGATATGGACATAGGGACCGGCGGTCTGTGATGGGCTCTCCTTGAGAAAATCAAGCGATTGGACCATGTCAGTTCCCCTCCGGCCGGTTTTCGAACATTGTTGAGCGTCGGCCACGCAGGACAATGTCGAACTTGTAGGCTCTCGCATCAAACGGGATCGTATTGGCCATGTCGAGCGGCGCCACCAGACGCTTTATTGCCTCCGGATCGCTGATCGCGTTAGCAATCGGACAAAGCGGGATGAGCGGATCGCCTTCAAAGTACATTTGGGTAATCAGCCGTTGCACAAATCCATATCCGAAAACCGAAAAATGAATGTGCGACGGGCGCCAGTCATTTGGCCCGTTGGGCCAGGGATAAGGACCCGGCTTTACCGTGCGAAGGCTGTAGGCGCCGTTCTCATCGGTAATCGCACGCCCGCAGCCACCGAAATTCGGATCGAGCGGTGCTAGATAGTTGTCCTTCTTGTGCCGGTAGCGACCGCCTGCATTGGCCTGCCAAAATTCGAGCAGGACACCCGACATGCCAATTCCCCGCTCATCAAGAACCCGGCCATGGACGATAATTCGCTCGCCAATGGCGCTCGCACCCGGTTTTGCAAAATTCAGGACCAGGTCGTTGTCGCGTTCGCCAAGCATATCATGGCCGAACACCGGCCCCGTGATTTCTGAAATCGTGTTCCCAAGCGATAGCAGCGCGTTGCGCGGCGACCGTAACACCGAGGTTTTGTATCCCGGTGTATAGGCCTTCGGATGCCAGTCCCGATCGCGTGGAAAAAACGCTCCGGTTTCAGGTTGGGTGTTTTTCATGGCCCCTCCTCAACGGGTCGCCTGTGCGTCCTGATCGACAAAAATCTCCTTGGCAATCGTGATAGCACGATTGGCTGCCGGAACACCTGCATAGATCGCCACATGCATCAGCGCCTCGCTGATGTCCTCGCGGCTGGCACCGGTATTCGCGGTTGCACGGATATGCATGGCGAGCTCTTCATCATGACCGGATGCTGCAAGCAGTGCAATTGTTACGATTGAGCGCTCCCTCAAACTGAACTGCTTGCCTGACCACACATGGCCCCAGGCAGAATCCGTGATCAGCTCCTGAAAACGCTTGTCGAACGCATTTGCCTCACGTGCCTTACGATCAACATGGGCATCGCCCAGCACCTTTCGTCGGGTTCTTTCACCCTGTTTTGTCAACGTGTTTTCGCTCATGCCCCCTCCAATCCACAATCAGAACCGGTTCCAACATTGCATACATTAAATGATCGGAATAATGATAATTCGAACATAACTCATAACTTTTTTGAACGATCATGAATCGTAATATCAAAATACGTCATCTAGAGGCATTTGTGGAAGTCGCGCGGCAGAGAAGTGTCGGCAGCGCAGCAACAGTGCTTAACGTCACGCAGCCAGCGGTCTCCAGGGCACTTCGCGAGCTGGAGGAGATCACCGGCGTGGCACTGGTCGAAAAACAGGGCCGCGGCATCCGGATATCGCGGTACGGAGAGGTGTTTCTACAGCACGCCGGTGCCAGTCTTTCAGCTCTGAGAAGTGGCGTGAACGCGCTTCAATCAGCGCGAACCGGTTCCGGAGCATTTATCAAAATTGGTGCGTTGCCAACTGTCTCTGCCACTGTCATTCCCGATGCCGTGGCACGGTTCATTCAAACGGGCACGACAGGCAAATTGGCTGTCGTGAGCGGCGACAACCGGATATTGTTGGAGCAGTTGCGCAATGGCGAACTGGACCTTGTGGTCGGCAGGCTTGCCGCGCCCGAGCACATGAGTGGTTTGACATTCGAGCCATTATATCGCGACAGGATCGTTTTTGTCGTTGCTGCCGGACACCCCCTCGCCTCGAGCAGGCAATTTCCAGTGGCCGCGCTTGAAAACTACCCGGTCTTAACGCCGATCAGCGGTTCGATAATCAAGCCCTATGTCGACAGGCTGTTCCTCGAACAGGGCATGGCTGAACCGCAATTTGCCATTGAAACCGTGTCCGACGCTTTTGGCCGTGCATTCGTGCTTCGTCACCAGGCGATCTGGATCATATCCCGCGGTGTAGTCGCTGCAGATATCACGAACGGCATTTTCCATATTCTGCCGGTCGATACCCAAAGCACGCTTGGTTCTGTCGGCTTGACGTTACGGGCCAACGAAAAACAGAACGGCGCCCTTTCGATCTTCATCAATGTGCTGAAAGACAGCACGCATGCCTACCGGTAACAGGTAATCATATATGTTACGATATATCGCAAGATTGACTAATATTTTGTAACACAATAAGCTCTGACTGTTGTACCGGTTTGCACAACTGGCGCCCGAATTCATCAAAAAACGGAGATCCCCATGACCATCATGCAATTGCGCAGTTATGTTGCTGGCACGTGGGTTGGGCCGGATGAAGGCGCCCGGGCGATTTCAAGCGCCGTCACCGGTGAGAAAATCGCGGTCGCTGGAAATTCGTCGCTGGATAACGGCGCCATGCTGGACTTCGCACGCAATTCGGGTGGTCCGGCGCTGCGCGAAATGACGTTTCATGACCGGGCCCGCAAACTCAAGGATCTCGCCAATTACCTGGCCGCACGCAAGGATGAACTTTACACGCTTTCCTATATGACCGGCGCAACCAGGCAGGACAGCTGGGTCGATATCGAGGGTGGCATTGGCACATTGTTTGTCTATGCTTCAAAAGGCCGCCGCGAGATGCCTGATGCAAAGGTCTTTGCCGATGGCGAAGTCGAGATGCTATCGCGTAATGGAACATTTATCGGCCAGCACATCTGCACGCCGCTACCGGGCACCGCAGTTCACATCAACGCCTTCAACTTCCCGGTTTGGGGCATGCTGGAAAAGCTTGCACCCGCATTGCTTGCCGGCATGCCAGCGATCGTCAAACCGGCCACAGCCACCGCTTATCTGACTGAGCGCTGCTTTGAGATGATGATCGAAAGCGGCATCTTTCCAAAAGGCACCGTGCAGCTGGTTACCGGCGGTACCGGAGACCTGCTTGACCGCCTCGACTATCAGGACGTCGTCAGTTTTACCGGGTCGGCCAATACCGCGCACATGTTACGGGCCAATCCCAACCTGCTCCATAATGGCGTCCGCTTTATCGCCGAACAGGACAGCCTCAATGCCTCCGTGCTCGGGCCTGACGCGGCAGAAGACACCCCGGAATTCGACATATTCATCAAGGAAGTAGCGCGCGAAATCACCACCAAGGCCGGCCAGAAATGTACCGCCATCCGCCGTATACTGGTTCCGCAGAATGCTGTTGCTAACGTCATCAGTGCTTTGGAAGCAAGATTGGCCAAGACCCGCATCGGGAACCCCGAACTCGAAACGACGACTATGGGTGCGCTGGTATCGCAGGCGCAAAAAAAGGATGTGCTCGAAAAGGCAACCCTGATCGCCGAGGAATGCGACCGTGTCATTGGAGATTCCGAACGCTTTGAGGTCGATGGTGCCGATGCCAGGAAAGGCGCGTTCCTGCCGCCAATGGTTTTCCGCTGCAACGATCCTGATGGTGCGTCGCATGTTCATGATACCGAGGCTTTCGGCCCGGTTTCGACCGTGATGGGCTACCGTGATCTTGGCCATGCAACGGCATTACTCAATCGTGGCAAGGGCAGCCTCGTTGCTTCGCTGTTCTCGCATGACACTGCGGTTGCGGCACGGGTGGTTTCGGACTCGGCGGGATCACACGGACGGATCTACATAAACAACCGCGACAGTGCGAAGGAATCGACCGGCCACGGCTCCCCCCTGCCGCACATGGTCCACGGGGGGCCCGGCCGTGCCGGCGGCGGCGAAGAG
>JAHEGF010000005.1:8716-14928 GCA_024645155.1 Phyllobacteriaceae bacterium
CGCCATCCAGGGCAGCCCCGACATGATTTCGGCCATAACCGGAACTTGGATCAAGGGCGCAAAGGTGATTGACGCAGAATCCCACCCATTCACGAAAAGGTTCGGTGATCTAAAGATTGGCGAGACGATCAGCGCCGGCCCGCGCACGATTACCATGGAAGATATAGAACATTTTGCCGAATTCACCGGCGACACGTTCTACGCCCACATGGATGAGAAGGCTGCCGCCGCAAATCCGTTTTTCCCCGGCCGTGTCGCCCACGGCTATCTTCTTTTATCGTTTGCGGCCGGTTTGTTTGTCGAACCGAACCCGGGACCTGTCCTGGCAAACACCGGGCTAAACAGCCTCGGTTTCCAAAAACCGGTCGTTCCAGGCGATGCGATCTCGGTCAGGTTGACCGTCAAGCGCAAAACCCGGCGCAACGAGGAATATGGTGAAGTGCGCTGGAATGTGACACTGACAAATCAGGACGGCGATCAGGTTGCAGAATACGAACTGCTGACGATGGTTTCCTACTGATTTTGCCCCGAACTATGTAGCTGGTTCATCGGCAGGGTGTGTTTCGAACACCGCTGGCGAGATGATCTCGATCAGTTCCATATCGTCGGAGTGCCGAACCTCACGATGCCTGATACCGGCTGGCTGCAGGACGCACGATCCTGCGCGGAGCATGTGTTCGCCATGGGTTTCATATTCGAAAACCACCCATCCCTTGGTGACATACACCATCTGGAAGTCGAGGTCATGGGTATGCCAGGCGCCTTCCGAGTGTCGGCCGGGAACAGCGCGTATGACATGGGCACCGAATTTTCCGGAGGTCGCAACATCGATCCCGAGTTTCCGGTATTCGAAGAATGCCCTTAGTCCCTCACCTTCGAATTTGCCGTCATCTGCGTGGGCAATCGTAAATGTCTGTCCCTTCCACAGCGGACTGGTTGGAGGTCTTTCATGTTTGTTCACTGCACTCTCCATCGCGAATATCCGGTAATCACCTTTCATATACCGGACGGGAATCGAAAAATCGATATCGGCTCCGCCGGCGCGGAACAATTCGGTGTTTCGCCTATTCAGCCAAATGTCGGCAAGCCTAGAAGATCTCGCACCGAAGACACCTGTTCAAGGGCCCATTTCAGTTCTTCACGTTCATGTCCCGAGAGTTCGGCGGTGGCGACAAGGTTTGACAGCTTGATTCCGCGGTCAATGTCGCGCAGCTGTTGGCGCAGCACGGTTCCGAGCAATGTGCGGTGTGCAGCAATCAGGTTGTCCACCGATGCAGCATTGACTGATTTGTCGCCGCGGATTGCCATCAGCCGCACGGGAGTTGCGCGGGCGGCGACTTTTTTCTTTAGGGCAGCAACCCGTGCCGCTGAAAAGATCGGCATCAGGCCGCCTTTCTTCAGATCGACGCGGCCATTTTCAAGTTTGAAACGGCCGAACATGCCGAGCGGCACGTTGAACTCACCGGCCTTGATTGCCAGGGTTTTGGTAAAATTGGCGGCGCCTGCAGCCGCCTCCAGCGCGTCTTCGCGCAGTTCGTCGGCGAGCGAAAATTCGCCATGCACCGCCGCTGCATCAAAAAAGATATCCGAACTCAAAATGTCTTCAGGCCGGGATCGTGTGATCCAGCTCCCGATCATTTTGCGCCACCGGTCCGTGTCCATGCGCCAGGCGGCATTCGATGCCATTACACCGCCATTGCAGTAGGCGACACCGGCTTCGTTGAGGATATCGGCGACACGTTTCCCCAAGGCTTCAAACCACTGATCTGTTTCTCCCCCGGGATCGCCCTTGTCAAAGATGATGGCATTGTCCTGATCCATTGCCAGAAGGCTTTCGCCACGCCCGCCCGAACCCAGCACCATCATTGCATAGGGTGCCGGAGGCGCGCCTTTCCCGGCTTCCGCAAGTTCCTTTTCTGCAAGCTGGCAAGCTCGTTTCGTCAGCCCGCGAAGTTCGCGCGATATGACGGCGGCTATGTCGTGGGGCACGACGTCCTCATGGACCAGCCCGCGCGCAACCGTGGTCAGCTCCGACCAGATCAGCCCGAGTTCGGAAGAGGATTGCGCCTGTTCGATACTTTCGCCAAGTGACAATGCATCGCTGGCACGCTGCTTCAGCAAATCTCGCGCACTGAGTGCACCGGCAAGGTCGCCGGCATCGCCGGTTACCGCCAGATGCCGGTAGCCCTTTGCAGCCATTCTCGAAATGGCGCGGTAGACGAACTCTTCGCCCTCGATCGCGATCAGAGGACGGGTGGCATAAGTGGAAACCGGCCGTTTCAACGCGGCCGCACCGTCGGCATCAATAGCACGCAGGATATCACGCTCGGTAATAATGCCCCGCGCGCCATCCGGCTTCTCCGCTTCCAGAAACATCGAACTGATCTTGGCTTTCATCATGTGCTCGAGCACTGAACTCAAGCTTGCCTTGTTGTCAGCGATGGCCGGCGGTTTCGACATGATGTCTGAGACGCGGTGGCGATAGGGAAAACTGTCGATACGCGCGAATGCCATGACATCCGCGGGAACGAGGCGGTCGGAATGAACAACATCATGCCAGCCCGCGGCGGCCTCTTCGCTCAATCTGGTGGCAAGCCGCAGACACGCCCGTTCCGCTTCGGCAAGTGTATTGATGCCGCGTGCCCGAAGTTTCGGAATAAGCGCAATGAAGACATTTGCGGTAATTGTCGCGTCGGCCAGAGCACGATGCCGGTCCTTGACTTCTATCCCCAGCCACCCGGCGGCTGTTTCCAGTGATTCCGATGGCAATTCCGGAGCAAGCAGATGCACGAGATGACGGACATCGAGGCTGCGCGGCGCCCGCCATTCCATACCGTGCCGGGCAAATTCGGCTTTCAGCACCGCCAGATCAAAGCCGATAGAATAGCCTATCAGCGCGTGTTCACCCGCCCACTGACGGTAGGCTCGTGCAACCTCGGGAAAGGTTTTGGAATCACGCACGTCGTCGTCGGTAATATTGTGAACAGCCGTCGATGCAACCGGTATCGCCACACCCGGATTGACCAGTTGCGAGAATCCTCCGTCGTCAACAATCACACCGGCCTTGACACGCACAGCACCGAATTCAATGACCCGGTCCCTTACCGTATCCAGACCGGTGGTTTCGGTATCGAGTATGACAACCGGAAGCGAACTGAGCGGCAAACCCGAAAACGCACCGGATACGGCAGGCGGCGTCATTCGAATATCCTCCTATCGGCATTGTTGTCAGATCATTGTCAGCCCGTGCGCGGCCTGCCTTGACCGGGATCAATGGCCCGTCGCCGCCTGCCGGTTGAAATCTTCGGCAAGCTTGGCTGCTACAACCCGTTTTTCATACTGCGCGCGCACTTCATTCCACGCGAATATTATGGAATTCTCGACAATCTCCCGGTCAAACTGCTTCAACTCCGGCGCAATCGGTGCCCATCGGACCAATGCGCCCGGGCTCGCGAAAAAATTCTCCCGGCGATGCGCTTTCTCGTACCAGTCCGTCGTGTTCAAGCGAAGTTGGAACTCCTCTATGGCCTGGTCTGCGGAAAAATCGGCTCCACCGTGTCCCTCATTGTCGGCAAGGCCGTTGGCAAAACAAGCGCCGGCCAGCCGCCTCAGCGCCGGTTCATCCAGATTCGCGTCGCGCATTCCGCGGGCAATGACGTAGATCGACAAGTCCGACAACGATGCGGCAAAGACATGCATTTTTGCAATATTTATCGACTGTGCGAACTCTTCATCCGCGAACACCTTCGGAAATCGCGTACCGATACGCGTTCTCAGGTATCCATAGAGTTTTTTCTGGGCAACGAAGGCCGATCTGGTGGAGGCAAAACGATTGACTTCGTCGATTGTCTCAATCGGGCCAGCGTCGCGCCGGACCGCCAGTCGCGCCACGACCTGACGGAGAATATTGCCGGCATTGTTGAAACTGAGAGTCACGTTCGTCCCCCGTACGCTTGGCGGAAAATCTGATATCCACAATCCATTGTCGAGTAATATCGTATTAAACCTTTGTTTACGTTGCACAAGGCGCGAACCGATGCGTTAATAGGCTCCCATTTTCATGGAATCGTTTGTGATTCCAATTGGGGGAGGAGAAAAAAATGGCTGATTTAAGTGCTGACGCCAAACAGCAACATTGGGCTAGAACCCGCTCACTGACAATAACCGTGCTGATCCTATGGGCGATTTTCGCGTTGATTATCCCGTCGATGGCCGGTTCACTGAATTCCATGAGCTTCCTTGGTTTCCCGTTGGGCTACTACATGTGCGTCCAAGGCTCGCTTATTGCCTTCGTTGCGATGATCTGGATCCAGAATTGGCGCCAGGATCAGATCGACAACGAATTTGGCGTTGAAGAATAGAGGGGATCAACATGGCTACGGAAAAAGCGGATCGCGGACGCTTCCTGGACAATCTGGGAAAAGTCTACGCGCTATATACTCTCGGCTTTCTCGGCTTTTTTGCCCTGATGGCAATTTTCGAAAGCCTCGGCGGCAGCGCCCAGGCGATCGGTATCGGTTTCCTGATGTTCACTATCGCGATTTACGCCATCATCGGCTATCTGTCGCGAACAGCAGAGGTTGATGCCTACTATGTCGCCGGACGTGAAGTGCCGGCGCTCTACAACGGTATGGCAACCGCCGCCGACTGGATGTCCGGCGCTTCGTTTGTCGCACTGGCAGGTGGCGTCTACTTCGGTGGCTACCCGTATCTCGGGTTCATCATCGGCTGGACCGGCGGCTACGTGCTCGTCAACTCGCTGATGGCACCCTATTTGCGCAAATTCGGTTGCTACACTGTGCCGGACTTCATTGGCACCCGTTATGGCGGCAATACTGCCCGGCTATGCGCTGTCGTAGTGCTGGTTGTTGCATCCTTCACCTACGTGACGGCACAAATCAACGCGACCGGAACGATCGCTGCTCAGACGCTTGGCGTTCCATTCGAATATGGTGTTTGGCTTGGTCTGCTCGGCATCTTCATCTGCTCGATGCTCGGTGGCATGCGCGGCGTGACCTGGACCCAGGTGGCCCAGTACATCGTGCTGATCATCGCCTATCTGGTGCCGATTATCTGGATGTCAAACAAGCAGGGCTTCGGAATTATTCCGCATTTCGGCTACGGCGACGCCGTTCACCGTATTGCAGAACTCGAAGCACAATACGGACTGGCACCGGCTGCAGAAGCCATCAAGGGTGTATCAGTTCTGGTGACCCCGCAAAATGCGCCGGAAGGCAAAGCGTGGGCCATGGTTTCTCTGGCTATCTGCATGATGGCTGGTACGGCCTCTCTGCCGCACATCCTGATGCGTTACTTCACGACACCATCTGTGCGTCAGGCGCGTCGTTCGGTCGGCTGGTCGCTGCTGTTCATCTTCCTGCTGTACTTCTCGGCACCGGCTCTCGCCACCTTGACCAAGCTGCAGTTGCTTGATCCAAATTTGGCAACGTCGGTAATCGGCAAGGCATTTGACGAAGTGTCGAACCTGGCTTGGGTTCAGCACTGGAGCAGCGTGGGTATGTTGGCTGTTGCCGACCAGAACGGAGACGGCATCGTTCAGTTGAACGAATTCTTCATGCGGCCCGACATCGTCGTTCTGGCCACTCCGGAAATCGCGGGCCTACCCTTCGTGATCTCGGGTCTGGTTGCTGCCGGTGGTCTCGCCGCTGCAATGTCAACTGCTGACGGTCTGTTGCTGGCGATTGCCAACGCCTTGTCGCACGATCTTTACTACAAGATCATCGACCCGGCCGCGGACACCAAGCGGCGTTTGACTGTTGCCCGTGTTCTGCTGCTCTTCATCGGTGCAGCCGGTGCGTTCATCGCCTCGCTGAAACTGACGGGTATTCTGGGCGCGGTTGCCTGGGCGTTCGACTTTGCCTGCTCCGGCCTGTTCTTCCCGCTGGTGCTCGGCATCTGGTGGAAACGTGCCAACAAGGCCGGTGCGATCGCCGGAATGGTTGGCGGTTTCGCTGCCGGTACCTGGTATCTGTACATGGTCTATAATGGCCTGATGGATCCTTGGTGGGGTATTGACCACATCCGGTTTGGTATTATCGGCATGCCGGTCAGCCTGATTGCCATGGTGGTTGTCAGCCTCATGACACCAGAGCCGGATGCGGAAACGCAGGCAATGGTAGACGAGGTACGCATCCCTGGTGGCAAGACGATCCTGTCAGCTACGCATTGATCGTACTACGCAGCTAAGTTAC
>JAHEGF010000005.1:14938-22228 GCA_024645155.1 Phyllobacteriaceae bacterium
GTTTTGGATCCGATGACCGATTTTCTTTCCGTATTCCCGCTTTGGGTTCTCGTTCTTGACTATGTTTTCGGCGTCATCATGTGGACGCTGATCGGTCGCACCGCCATGGGCATATTCTTGCCGGAAGACTCGGATTTCTTCTTCATGCGATTTTTTGTGCGTGCCACAACTCCGGTAATCAGGCTCTTCCGTCCGATTACGCCAAGCTTCATCATCGAACCGATGGTGCCGCTGTTCGTGGCATGGTTCTTCTACATGTTTCGCTTCTATTTCATGCCTTGGCTACTTGGCTATTCGGTCATGGGAATGTTGTCATTCCCACTCGAAAGCGACATTGCCGGTGTGATCTACGAAATGTACAAAAACTACACGCAATAGAGACCTTGCGGGCAAAAAAACAGCGCCGCAGCATGGCTGCAACGCTGCTTACCTGGTCCGCCATTCGTGATTGCTAGACTTCGGACAACTCCTTCTCGTGCATCCAGGCAGCGTGTCTGGGCGCTTTCTTGGTGCGGCTCCATTCCTCGAGCATGTCCCATTTGACCGCGTCAAGTTTTTTCAGCATTGCCTCCTCATCCGGATCCGGGCATGCGAGTTCAATGCGATGGCCGCTCGGATCGAAGAAGTAGATCGAATGGAAGATCGAATGGTCGGTAACACCAAGCACATCTATGCCGTTCCTCTCCAACTGCTCCTTGAAAGCGACCAGTGCATCGCGGTCCTTGACCTTGAAAGCAATATGCTGAACCCATTCCGGCGTGTTGGGATCGCGCCCCATTTCCGGTTTGGTCGGCAATTCGAAGAACGCCAGTACGTTACCGTTGCCGGCGTCCAGAAACAAATGCATGTAAGGGTCCGGTTCGTGCGTTGACGGAACATTGTTTTCGGCAATCGCCAGCACAAAATCCATGTTGAGGTTTTTTGTGTACCAATCGACCGTCTCCTTGGCGTTCTTGCAACGATAGGCCACGTGATGGATTTGTTCGATCTTCAGGTCAGAGCCCATGAATTTGTCCTTTCGGATTGCGGTGGTTTGACCGGTTTATTACTGTTGCATTTGTAACTATCAAGGCATAAAGCGTTACAGCCCTGATTTTCCGTCTTGATATTCCGCTTGTGATTTTGTCTCAGGCCCGCGCAGCCTCCAGCGCTTCCTGCAGAACTTCGCCATCGCCGATGTGATTGGCAAGAATAAGAATCAGCCTGGCGTTGAGTGCATCGCTTTCGTCCATGCCCAACCCTTCATGTATCGCCAACAGGCTTTCATAAAAGTCATCGGGACTACCGATATTCGGCGCCGTACACAATTTTCCCTTGGTCTGTTTCTTCATCGTCTCACCCGTTTGCCGTCGCGGTCTTGAGCGCCTGTTCCACGGCATCTCGATCAAATTTCACCCAGCGCGCCGCGACATGCTGGTCAGGACGCAACAGATACACCGCGGTTGTTTCCTTCCCGAGATATCGGTTGGCAATAACCGGCGACCTGCAATCTCCGTCACACAAGGCAACGCGCTTGACCGTGATGCCGTCGAACTCGAGCATCTCTGGAACATCGGTACCGATTGCCAGCAGCTGAAACCGGCCGCCCAGGCGGTCCATCAGCCACCCTTCGCTGGTGTTGGCATCAACTGCCGGCGACCCTGGTCTTGTTCGTTCCGGCATGGTTGCAACGTCGTGACCATTCAACACTGATCCATCATAGGTGCACGGAACTGACAGCCGGCCGGAATTTACCAGCGGCCGTGCGAAGTCGAACTTCTCAGACAGATCAAGGGTCGCATTGCGGAAGATACGGCTCATATCCGATTTCGGCGTGATAAAATCGGTCGAACGCGATGAATTCATGATATTTTCGTCTGCTCCATGTACCCGTTCGGCATCGTAGGTGTCGAGCAGAGTGTCGGGCGCAAGTCCGTCCATAACCAGTCTCAGTTTCCAGCACAGATTGTCGGTATCCTGAAGACCGGAATTGGCCCCGCGCGCGCCAAACGGCGAAACCTGGTGGGCCGCATCACCGGCAAACAGCACGCGCCCATGACGGAATTTTTCCATGCGCCGGCACTGGAAGGTATAGATCGACACCCACTCCAGTTCGAATTTGGCATCCTGGCCAAGCATCGCCGTAAGCCGCGGGATGACATTTTCCGGTTTCTTTTCCTCTTCCTTGTCGATGTTCCAGCCAAGCTGGAGATCAATGCGCCAGACACCATCGGGTTGTTTGTGCAGAAGCGCCGATTGCCCGCGATTAAATGGCGGATCAAACCAGAACCAGCGCTCGGTCGGGAAATCCGCGTCCATCACCACGTCGGCGATCAGAAAATTGTCTTCAAAAACGCGACCGATAAAATCCAGTCCCATCAATGAGCGCACCGGCGAACCCGCACCGTCGCAGGCGACCACCCAGTCCGCTTCGATTTGATATGTGCCTTCAGGTGTTTCGATATCGAGCACCACATGGTCGTCACAGGTTTTTATTCCGGTGACCTTGTTGTTGCCGCGCAGATCAACCGGTGCCCCCTCCTCCTGTATTGCCCGCACGCGTTCGACCATGAACTGTTCGAAATAATACTGCTGAAGATTGATGAATGCCGGCCTCTTGTGTTCCGGCTCGGCCTGCAGATTGAAGGCGTAGACCTGACGCTCACCAAAAAATACCTTGCCGGTATTCCAGGTCACGCCCTTGTCGACCATCGGATCGCCGCATCCGAGCCGGTCAAGTATTTCAAGCGGCCGCTTTGCAAAGCAGATCGCGCGCGAGCCAAAGCTCACCTTGTCATTGTCATCGAGAACGACGACCGGGACACCTTGCTGCGCCAGATCGATCGCCGCGCCAAGCCCGATCGGCCCCGCTCCGATCACAACAACTGGATGCCTGACCGGTTTCGCCGCGTCCTGATCTTCAGAGCGCTTGTAGGGGTAAAGCGGCGTTTCGAATATCTTCTGCATGCAAACAGGCTTTCATTATCGTAAATTTACGGATCATTATCCGTTTAAAAAGAGGATTGTGGTCATCAGGACAAACAACGCCATGACGATGATCAAGCGCACGACGACCTTGCCGCGCAACTCCTGGATTTCCGGATCGCTTGATATGCCGATGTTCAGGGCAACGGCCCAGATATTGGTGTAACCGAAGCGCTTTTTGCCAAAGCGTTGCGGGTCCGAACGCGCTTCGGCGGTACAGGAATGCGGTATCGCGGATATGAACACCACGATTGCCAAAAGACCGAAAACGCCTCCCACGATCGCCATCTCTAACCCTGCAATGCTGCCCACATTTCCATGTCGCGCTCGGCCGTCCAGATGCGCGGCGTGTCGATGTCGCGGGCTTCGTCATAGGCACGCGCCACGTTGAATGGCAAACAATGCTCGTAGATCGCATAATCGGCAAATTTCGGATCGCACACCGCCCGGCAGGCGTCCCAGGCCTCTTTTAGCGAACCGCCTCGCAGCGCCACTTGTGCCACGGGCCTGTAGGTCGATGTGACGAAATCCGCCGTTGAGTCGAGCGCCTTGTTGACCATCGTGTTGCCGGTCAGTGCGTCGCCACGCCCCGGCCCGATTGCATCCAGGTTCCATGAACGGATTGCCTCAAGCGTCCCCGGCCAGTCGTGAAAATGCCCGTCGCCGCAATAACACGCCGATTTGTATTCGACGATATCACCCGTAAACATGACATTGGCGTCCGGCACATAGGCGACGATATCACCGGCCGTGTGTGCCCTGCCAAGAAACATCAGGTCGACGCGGCGATTGCCAAGATACACTGTCATCCGATTGTTGAAAGTCGTGGTCGGCCATGTCAGGCCGGGAATGCTTTCATGGCCCTGAAACAGTCGCGGGAAGCGTTGAAATTCAGAATCCCAGTCCTCCTGGCCACGTTCGGCAACCATCGAGCGGGCTTTCTCGCTCATGATCACCGATTGCGCCTTGTAGGCCGAAGCGCCAAGCACGCGCACTGCATGGTAGTGGGTCAGCACGAGATGCGTGATCGGCTTGTCGGTCACCGAGCGCACCTTTTCGATCACCTTTTCGGCAAGCCGCGGTGTCGCCTGCGCTTCTATGATCATGACGCTGTCGTCGCCAATGATGACGCCCGAGTTCGGATCGCCTTCGGCGGTAAACGCCCACAGATCTCGGCCGATCTCGGTGAACGAAATCTTCTTTTCTTCCATGTCCCCGGCTGATGCGAACGCCTTGCTCATGCCTTTGTCACCTTCTGCTCGATCGCGCCGAATATCGAATGGCCATCCGATGCCTGCATTTCGATGCGCACCGTGTCGCCGAATTTCATGAAGGGTGTCGAAGCCTTTCCGTCCCTGATGGTTTCGATCATGCGGATTTCGGCGATACACGAATAGCCAACGCCGCCATCGGTTACCGGTTTGCCCGGATTGCCGTCCAGCTTGTTCGACACCGTGCCCGAACCGATGATCGTTCCAGCGCCAAGCGAACGCGTTTTTGCCGCATGGGCAATTAGCTGGCCAAAATCGAACGTCATGTCGACTCCGGCATTGGCCCGGCCAAACGCCTTGCCATTGTAATCGACCATCAGCGGCAGATGCACCCTGGCGCCGTCCCACGCATCGCCCAACTCGTCAGGCGTGACGCAAACCGGCGAGAATGCCGATGACGGTTTGGACTGGAAGAAGCCGAAACCCTTGCCAAGTTCGGCCGGTATGAGGCCGCGTAGCGACACATCGTTTACCAGCATGATCAAGCGGATCGCATCGCGGGCCTTGTCGGCGCTAACGCCAGCCGGCACATCGTCAACAATAACGGCAACTTCGCCCTCCATGTCAATGCCCCAGTTCTTGTCGGCGCCATCGGGAAACATGATCGGGTCGCGCGGCCCGAGGAACGTGTCCGAACCGCCCTGGTACATCAGCGGATCGGTCCAGAAGGTTTCCGGCATTTCGGCGTTGCGCGCCTTGCGCACCAGTTCCACGTGGTTGACATAGGCAGAACCGTCCGCCCACTGGTAGGCTCGCGGTAGCGGGGACATGGCTTCCGTTTGATCAAAGGGGTGTCCCGGGATTTCGCCGATTGCCAGCCGGTGCGCCTCGGTTTCCAGATCGGGGCCTATCTCGGCCCAATTGTCGAGCGCAGCCTGCAGCGTCAGTGCCACATGGGTGACATCGGTATACATCATCAGGTCGTTGGATACGACGACAAGCCTGCCATCGCGTGTTCCGTTTTTCAGAGTTGCAAGTTTCACGCGATTTCCTTCACGATATTTCTTGGTTGAGACCGAATTCCATTCCTTCATGCGCGATCGCAAGACGCCTCACCCGGGTCTTTCTCTCTAATCTTGCGCTACCGGTCATGGTCACCTGATACCCGGTGTGCCGTCAAACTTGCGATCAAGCCCGTCCCAGCAATCGATATAGTCGTCCTGCAGGGTTTCAAGCTCAGCGGCAAACCTGGTCAATTGCTGGGGATAACGCGTCTCGAACATGAAGGCCATCGTATTGTCGAGCTTGACCGGCTTCAACTCCGCCTGTGTCGCTTTCTCGTATCCGCCAAGGTCCGGTCCATGCGGCAGCATCATGTTGTGAAGGCTCATGCCGCCCGGCACAAAACCCTCTTCCTTTGCATCATACTGGCCATGGATCAGCCCCATGAACTCGCTCATGATGTTGCGGTGGTACCACGGTGGCCGGAAAGTATGTTCGGCTACCATCCATCGTGGCGGGAATATCACAAAATCCACATTCGCGGTGCCCGCCTCATCAGTTGGTGCGGTAAGCACGGTAAAGATTGACGGGTCCGGATGATCGAACAGGATAGCACCGACCGGCGAGAAGGTTTTCAGATCATATTTGAACGGTGCATAGTTGCCATGCCAGGCAACCACATCGATCGGTGAATGACCGATTTCGGTGATATAGAATTTGCCGCACCACTTGATATGAACCCGGCACGGCGTTTCCTTGTCTTCGAAAGCGGCAACCGGTGTTTTGAAATCCCTCGGATTGGCAAGGCAGTTGGCTCCGATCGGACCCCGGTCGGGCAAGGTGAACTTGGCGCCGTAATTTTCGCAGACATAGCCCCGCGCCGCGGTTCCCGGTCCAGCCGCCAATGTAACCTTGAACATCATACCGCGAGGCACGAGGCAGATTTCCGACGGCTCAACCTCCATGATGCCCATTTCGGTAACGACCGAAATCGTCCCCGTTTCCGGGACAATCAGCAATTCGCCATCGGCGTTGAAAAAGTAATCATCGGCCATATCGTCGTTGCAGACATAGACATGAGCAGCCATACCGACCTGCGTCTGGACATCGCCGGCTGTGGTAACGGTTCGCATGCCGGAAAGAAAATTTGTCTTTGTTTTCGGAATCGGCACCGGATCCCAGCGCAGCTGACCAAGCGGCAGCGAATGATCATCGAGGCACGGCGCCGATTTCCATTCCGGATAGGAAATAGCCGAAAACCGCCTGGTATGGCGTACACTGGGTCTGATCCGGTAAAGCCATGACCGCTCATTCGTGCCACGCGGTGCGGTGAATGGCGAACCGGACAATTGTTCGGCATAAAGACCGTAGTTGCACTTTTGCGGGCTGTTTTGACCTTGTGGTAGTGCGCCTGGCAACGATTCCGTTTCAAAATCGTTGCCAAACCCCGGCATATAGAGGAGCTTCATGGAGATCACCGTTGTTCATTTTTGTATTTTGTTGAAGACGAAACAAATAATTTTGTAACCATCAAGCGGAATTCTACATGCAAACACGCGCGCAATCCAAAGATCCCAGAAAAAGTGATGAGCCGGCCTTGCGGCTCGAGGATTTCATTCCCTATAGGCTCAATCGCGCTTCCGAAGCGGTTAGCCGCCGATTTTCACGTGTTTACCGTGACCGCTATGGAATGACACGCCCGGAATGGCGGGCATTTGCCACAATCGGGCAATTCGGCACCATCACCGCAACCGAAATCGGCAGGCACTCTTCGATGCACAAGACCAAGGTGAGCCGGGCGGTACTGGCGCTTGAAAAGCGCGCCTGGCTCGTTCGCAACACGGACCCAAACGACCGCCGGATCGAGCACCTCAGCCTGACCGCCGCTGGCCGATCAGCCTATAGCGACATGGTGTCCATCGCCAGGGAGTTTGAAAACCGGATGATGTCCGCACTTGGCGCGCAATCGGCAAACATGCTTGCAAATGCACTCGATGCGCTCGAACGCACCGGTGATACCGGTTGAACACTGCCAATGCCAGCAAGCGGAGCCGCCCCATGCAACCTGTCACTCTTCACAACTATTTCAGAAGTTCCACATCGTACCGGGTGC
>JAHEGF010000005.1:22238-33888 GCA_024645155.1 Phyllobacteriaceae bacterium
AGGGTATCGAGTATGACTATGTCGCCTGGCATCTCCGCCGCAGCGAACACCGAAACGAAGCGTATCTGAAAATCAATCCTCAAGGTCTCGTACCCGCGCTCGTCTGGTCGAACGGAACGGTGTTGGCGCAATCGCTGGCAATTTTGGAATTTCTCGATGAAATGGTACCGGCGCCGCCACTTTTACCGGCTGACACGGGTGGCCGGGGACGCGTGCGAATGCTTTCGCAGATGATCGGGTGCGATATTCACCCCGTCAATAATTTGCGCATTCTCACTGCGTTGCGTGAGCGGTACGGGGCTGACGACGCAGCCGTCGCCGACTGGTTCCGCCACTGGGTAAACGAGACTTTCAAACCGCTGGAGCAGATGCTTGCAACCGATTCACAAACTGGAACATTCTGCCATGGCGACAGTCCAGGTATGGCCGACATTTGCCTAGTCGCCCAGGTGGCCAACAATGCACGCTTCAATGTCGACATGGCCCCCTATCCGACCATCGGCCGGATAAACGCAGCCTGCCTGAAACTGGACAGCTTTCAACAAGCCGCTCCGGCATACCAGCCCGATGCGGAATGACGCCTATTCGTCCCCGGCAAAGCGGATCAAAAGCGCGCCTTCCTGAACCTGGTCGCCTTCGGCGGCACGAATTTCAGCGACCATGGCATCGCGCGGAGCACGCAATGTATGTTCCATTTTCATGGCTTCCATGACCAGCAGCGCCTGCCCCTTTTCAACCGAATCGCCCGGTGCAACCGAAACGATCTTGACCAGGCCGGGCATCGGTGCGGTCAGATTGTTGCCGCCGGCAACCGCGTCGAAATCGCGATTCATCGGATCATCGACCGCAACGGAAAAACTGTAACCGCCGGAAAATACCGTGACACCCTTCGGGGTCCTTGCCACGGTTGCCGAAAGGCTGCTGGCACCGTCGGAAACAGTCCACAACCTGCCTGAACGGTGCAAGGACACGCGGCGTTGGTCTTCGCCGGCGCCGACAATGAAACGGCCCTTGCCATCGGGTGCGATACGCAGACGCTGGCGTTCATCGTCCTCACCGACCAGAACGGACTGCGTCCGCGGGTTGAAATGGCTGTAGCTGCGTACGGAAACCCAAGGATCGTTGCCGGCAATCGGGTCGGCAAGGCCCGATGCCCGGATTGCAGCAAGAATCGGGGCAAGCTGCGGCAATTGCGGCTCGGCAACAAGATCACCCAGGTTCCGGTCGATCAATCCGGTATCGACGTCGCCGGCGGCAAATCCGCCATGGCCCGCCAGTGCCGCCAGAAAGGCGATATTGGTGACGGTTCCGGCGATCTCGGTGCCGCGCAAAGTACGTTCCAGGGCTTCAAGTGCGCTGCCGCGATCAGCGCCGTGGACAACCAGCTTCGCAATCATCGGATCATAGAATGGCGATATCGCATCGCCAGCCCGCACACCGGTTTCGATCCGTTGCTCTGCGCCAGTTTCGGCAATGTCGGGAAAGCGCAGGTGATGCAAGGTACCGGTCGCGGGAAGAAATCCGCGCGCTGCGTCTTCAGCATAAATACGCGCCTCGAACGAATGGCCATTCAACGCAATCTGGCCTTGTTCCCGGGGCAGTTTTTCGCCCGACGCAACCCGCAATTGCCACTCGACCAGATCGATCCCGGTAATCATCTCGGTCACCGGGTGTTCGACCTGGAGGCGCGTGTTCATTTCCATGAACCAGAAGCCGTCCGGTCTGAGCCCCTTTGATCCGTCGACAATGAATTCGATGGTGCCCGCCCCGGAATAGCTGATCGCCTTGGCCGCTTTGACGGCGGCACCGGTCATTGCCGCGCGCATTTTCTCGGTCATTCCCGGTGCCGGCGCTTCCTCGATCACCTTCTGGTGGCGCCGCTGCAATGAACAGTCACGTTCAAAAAGATGGACGGCATTGCCATGATTATCGCCAAAAACCTGAACTTCGATGTGACGGGGTTTTTCGATGTACTTCTCTACCAGCACCTTGTCATCGCCGAATGCCGCCTTGGCCTCGCGCCGCGCCGCCGACAATTCATCTGCAAAATCGTCGGGACTGTCGACCTTGCGCATTCCCTTGCCGCCACCACCGGCGCGCGCCTTGATGAGCACCGGATACCCGATCTCGCGCGCCTTCGATGCCAGCACGACAAGCTCCTGCGCCTCGCCGTGATACCCCGGCACAACCGGTACACCGGCTTTTTCCATTAGGCGCTTGGCCGCATCCTTGAGCCCCATCGACCGGATGGAGCTTGCCGACGGTCCGATGAAGACCAGTCCTGCTGCTTCGACCGCATCGACAAAATCCGGGTTTTCCGACAGGAAGCCATATCCGGGATGGATCGCTTCGGCACCAGTTTCTTCGGCCGCGGCAATGATGTTCTCTGCGACCAGGTAACTTTCACCGACCGGCGCGGCTCCGATATGCACGGCCTCATCCGCCTCCGCTACATGCATCGCATTGGCATCTGCGTCGGAATAGACCGCGACCGTCGCGATACCCATCCGTCGCGCCGTCTTGATGACACGGCAGGCGATCTCACCACGGTTGGCTATGAGGATTTTGGTGAACATATTTGTTTCTCGCTTCGAGCTATCGGCAATAAGATGGTCTTTGGAAATTCAACTACATCCTGAACAGGCCAAATTTCGTATCCGGCACCGGCGCGTTGAGTGCGGCGGAAAGTGACAGGCCGACCACATCGCGCGTTCGCGCCGGATCGATGATACCGTCATCCCAAAGCCTTGCCGATGAGTAGAGCGGGTTGCCTTCGCGTTCATATTTTTCGAGGATCGGCTTTCTAAACGCTGCCTCCTCGTCCGCTGACCAGGTTCCGCCTTTGCGTTCGATACCCTCGCGCTTGACCAGCGCCAGTACGGTTGCAGCCTGCTCGCCTCCCATCACCGAAATACGCGCATTTGGCCACATCCACAGGAATCGCGGCGAATAGGCCCGTCCGCACATGCCGTAGTTGCCGGCGCCATAGGACCCGCCGATGATGATGGTGATTTTCGGAACCTGCGCCGTGGCGACAGCAGTCACCAGCTTGGCTCCGTCCTTGGCAATGCCACCGGCCTCGTATTTGCTGCCAACCATGAAACCGGTGATGTTTTGCAAGAATAGTAGCGGGATTTTCCGCTGACAGCACAACTCAACAAAATGAGCACCCTTTTGTGCGCTTTCAGAAAAAAGGATACCGTTATTGGCAATGATCCCCACTGGCATACCATGGATATGGGCGAACCCGGTTATCAGTGTCGTTCCATAGTTGGTCTTGAACTCGTCGAATTCTGAACCATCGGCGATACGCGCAATGATCTCCCGCACGTCATAGGGTTGACGGGCATCCGCGGGGACGACGCCATAGAGCTCGTCGGACGGGAAAACGGGCGCAACCGGATCACGAAGAACTGTCGCCAGCCGTTTGGAACGATTCAGATTCTTGACGATCCGGCGCACCAGGGCCAGCGCATGATCGTCGTCGATCGCATAGTGGTCAGCGACGCCGGATTGCCGCGTATGCAAATCGGCACCACCGAGGTCCTCGGCACTCACCTCTTCCCCGGTCGCCGCCTTCACCAGCGGCGGACCGCCCAGAAAGATGGTGCCCTGCTTGCGGACCATGATTGTTTCATCGCTCATCGCCGGCACGTATGCGCCACCCGCTGTGCAAGAGCCCATGACACAGGCGATTTGCGGAATTCCGGCCGCGCTCATGTTGGCCTGGTTATAGAAGATGCGTCCGAAATGCTCGCGGTCCGGAAAAACTTCATCCTGGTTTGGCAAGTTCGCACCGCCAGAATCCACCAGGTAGATGCATGGCAGGTTGTTCTGGGCGGCGATCTCTTGGGCGCGCAGGTGCTTCTTGACCGTCATCGGGTAATAGCTGCCGCCTTTTACCGTTGCATCATTGATGACGATGACACACTCGGTTCCCTCTATGCGGCCGATCCCGGTAATAACGCCCGCCGAAGTGATGTCGCCACTATACATCTCCCAGGCCGCAAACTGTCCGATTTCAAGAAATGGCGAGCCTTTGTCGAGCAATTCTGAAAGCCGGTCGCGGGGCAGCAGCTTGCCGCGGGCAACGTGGCGCTCACGTGCCTGGTCGGAGCCGCCACGTTCGACGATTGCAGACTTTGCCGCGAGATCGGCGAGAAGTTTGCGCATGACGGCGGAATTGCCGCGAAACGTTTCCGCATTTGTGGAAAGGGAAGATTTGAGCACAGTCATGAGGTCGCCTCGTTGGTTGACCAATCCTGCCGCTGGCGCAGGGACAGCAAGCCCCGTCCGGTGGCCAGGATTGCCCGGTCGAATGTATCAATATCTGCAAACAGGAGTTTGCCCAGATGTTTTTGCAGGTTGGATGCAATCAAGAGAAACGGCCTAACAAAAAGCCGCTGCATTTTTGCCTCCGTAGCTCCAGTTCCAATGAAACAGGAGCCGGCTTTGGTGCCGGACAATTCGATATTCCATGGGCGGCGCGATTTGCGCCGCCAGACCAGTTGTTCATGAGATGCCCCTTCCTTATTGCGATCAGTCGATCCTGCGCATGCCCGCTTCGCGTTCGTTGATTACATAGACGGTCTTCTTTTTCACACCGCGCGGCAGGTCGACTGACAATGCGAAATCCGTCGAACCTGCCGGCTGTCCGCATTTACCCTGCATGCTGAAAACGAGCACATGAAATGACGGTTCGCCATCCGTGTCCGGCACTTCAAACACCGTCAGTTCCGCCTGTTCCGCATTGCACGCGCGGCCTGCGGCCAGTTTTCCTGTGATCGTATATCCGGCACTGGACGCCATCCCGCTTGCGTCGTTGACTTCGAAATAGGGTATCCAAGCACCGTCGCCAAGCGGCTCACTTTCAACAACAAAGCCGGTCCCCGCGCTATTGCCCGCACTCATGCTAACTTCTTTGTAAGGTTGGCCCTGCGCGGGTTTCGCCACCACACGCACCGCCGCGCCGCCCCAATCGGACGGCAGCAGGACAGTCGCAGTCTGATCGACCGGCTGGAAAATGTCGGGGCACCCGCCATCGGGAAAGGATTGAAGGACGATTGCGTGGCCGGGGCCGCTCTCTGTCTTCGCGGTGACGACGCGGATACCGGCCTGCGCATAGCAACTGTTGGCGTAACGCAATGTCATGTTCAAAACCGGCCTCGCCGCATCATCGATATATCCGTCCACGGCAGAAAGTTCCGGCGCATTGGCCAGTGACACGATCCGGTCTTCATCGAATTGAACGGTTGCAGACATTGCTCTCCCGTCGACAAGGCAACACGATACCAGCGCCAAAATTGTACCGGCAATGTGACCGCGGTTGCTCATTTTGGATTTCCAGTTGCATCCCTGTTCATCGTTTACGTCAATCCGGGCCCGGATGTGACCGGGCCCGGAATTTCCTTGTCAGTACTTGGCTTTCCAGCTCTTCAGATTGTCGAATACCGCTTCGCGGATGCGCGTTGCACCATTATATCCTGTTGAATCAACGCCATAAGCATGTATCCCGTAGATCGTACGCTTGTTGCTGCTGCTCCAGTAGACATAGACGCCGCTGCCGCTCATGCCACCCGCGGTATCACACGGATAATAGAGGCGGTACGTGGTGATGATCTTCATGCCGCAGAAGGAATGCCACATCGTCCCAAACGGCTTGTCGCCCGGATAGCCGTTGATGTTGACATTGTACTTGGGCATCGGATTTTTCCAGCCATATCCCATCCAGCCAACCGTGTTTCCGATATCCTGGTTGAGAACGATCATCGCGTAGTCGTAGTTGCGCTTGTGATCGCGCGTCCAGCCCTTGACGGAAAGCGCCCGTTTCCAGCCGATCTTGCCATAGGGGCGGGTCGAGCCGTTCTGGCCCGGCGAGAATGAAAGCGCCGAATACCATTTGTCGTTGCTGGTATTGTAGACGCAATGACCGGCGGTCAGTACGTGCCTCGGGCCGATCAATGTTCCAGTGCACCCGACGTCGATGCGCCCGGCGGTGCGGTACGGATAGCTGGTCGTGCCATTGATGCGAACCCTGGTATCGGCACCGATAACGCTTTCACCTTTCAGCGACTCGTTCTCAAATGCATCGTTGGCCTCGTTGGAGCCTTCCATGCCGGCTTCGATGACACCGTCAGTGCTTTCGCCTTCGATCGACTCGATGGCATTGAGCATCGCCTGTACGGCCTCGTCGGTGGGCGGAACAAGCTCCACTTCCCCGTCCGGTGTCACGGAAACAGCAGTCAGTTCATCACGCGCCTGTTCGGCGGATAGTGTCGCGGCTTCCTTGATGTAGACATCGACTATCGGCAGTTCGGATGGCGGAACAAATTGTGCCCGGTCGTCAAATTCGACCGATCCCGGCTGCGGCGGCGCTGCGCCGCCATTTCCGGCAAATCCATCCTCGCTGCTTTGCGCAAAAGCATGGCCGGCAAAAGCCGCAACCGCGAAAGTCGAGGCTACAAACAGTCGTGTCGATTTGGTTTTTGGAGTAGTCATGATGTGGTCCCTTTCATCTGCCCCCGCTGGTTGGCATTTGGAAGAGTTTCCAAATCGAAGGTCCCATCCCCGCTTGTCAGGCCGAGCGAACAAGTGCGGAAAAAGCCATTGGCCTCTCCGTCGTTCGCCCAACCTGCCCACAGGGAAAAGAACTTCATCACGACCTATATTTGAGATATTGTTTTACGACTGTGACAAAGATCACAAAAGACAAAGAAAGTTGCATTTAGCGCTCAAGAACCCTCGGCCACGATCTCCCGGCCGATGAGCCAGCGGCGGATTTCCGAAGTTCCGGCTCCTATTTCATAGAGCTTGGCATCCCGCAAAAGCCGGCCGGTCGGATACTCATTGACATAGCCGTTGCCGCCCAGAAGCTGAATGGCGTCGAGCGCACATTGCGTTGCCTTCTCGGCTGCATACAGCACACACCCGGCAGCGTCCTTGCGTGTCGTCTCGCCGCGGTCGCAAGCCGCAGCGACCGCATAGACATAGGCGCGGCACGCGTTCATGGTTGAATACATGTCAGCAAGCTTGCCTTGCACAAGCTGGAACTCACCGATCGGCTGACCGAACTGTTTGCGCTCATGGACATAAGGCACGGCGACATCCAAACACGCCGCCATAAGTCCAATCGGCCCGCCGGAAAGCACCACGCGCTCGTAATCGAGACCCGACATCAAAACCTCGACACCGCGCCCTTCCTCGCCAAGCACGTTTTCGAATGGAAGCTCAACGTTTTCAAACACCAGCTCCCCGGTGTCCGAACCGCGCATTCCGAGCTTGTCAAGTTTTTGCGCAACCGAAAATCCCTTGGTATCGGTATCCATTACAAATGCAGTGATGCCGCGGGAACCGGCATCGGGATCTGTCTTGGCATATACCACCAGCGTATTTGCTGTCGGGCCGTTGGTGATCCACATCTTGGTCCCGTTCAGAACAAACCGGTCGTTGCGTTTTTCTGCACGTAGCCGCAGCGATACCACGTCGGACCCCGCCCCGGGTTCCGACATCGCCAATGCACCGACATTTTCTCCGGAGCACAGTCCGGGCAGAAACTTCGCCTTCTGCTCGTCCGTACCCCAGCGGTTGATCTGGTTGACGCACAGGTTTGAGTGGGCGCCATAAGACAGCCCAACCGATGCGGATGCGCGGCTGATCTCCTCGACGGCAACCACATGGGCCACATAGCTCATACCGGAACCGCCATGGTCGGGATCGGCAGTCACACCGAGCAATCCGAGTGCACCCAGCTCTTTCCATAAATGGGCCGGAAACTCGTTCTTGATGTCAATATCTGCGGCAATCGGCGCAATGCGCTCCTGCGCCATGCGACGCACCATGTCGCGCAAAGCCTCGACTTCCTCATCGAGGCCGAAACTCATCGAATTAGTGTACATTTACTCGCTCCAGACTGTCCGCAGCACCAACCAGGCGCATGGTCATTGAATGATAGGCATCGCAAACTTCATCAACGGTCAAACGGTCATCCGGCCTGAACCAGACGATGACACCGGTAATCATCTGGATGATCGCCATTGCCGCCAGACCGACATCGTCAACGAAAAAATCTCCCGATGCAGCGCCTTCACGCAATATCGAGCGCAATTCCTTTTCGTAGGCACCGCGCATTTTCAGGATCATCGTCAGATTGTCCTTGGAGAGACTGCGCAGCTCCATGTTCGAAACATGTGTCGAATGACGCCGCTCGACATGAAACCGGACGTGGTTGCGTACGAATGCGGCCAGCAGTTCGCGGTTTCCCGCGCCTTTTGGACGGATAGTCTGCCACGACCGCAGGAGATCGCCCATGTGGCTTTCCATGAGGCTGAAAAGAAGTTCTTCCTTGTTGGGGAAATACCGGTAAAGCGCAGCCGCCTGAACACCGACCGCCTTGGCCAATTCACGCATCGTCACTGCCTCATAGCCGCGCCGGGCAATCAGATCCGTGGCACAGGCACGAATTGCCGCCTCTGTTTTCTTCCCGGATGATCCAACGGTCCTCGCCATGCCCATTAATAAAACGCATGTTCATTTTATTCAAGAGCAAAATGCACCGGTTTTTATAGAAATCGAGGCGATTGCATCCAATACAATCCTCATTATCATGCACAGCCATGCATGATTTTCTCACCTCCAGAGAAGTTGCCGATTTGCTGCGCATAAAGGAACGCAAACTCTATGAGCTTTGCGCAGACGGCGTGCTCCCGGTGACAAGGGTTACCGGCAAGCTGCTCTTTCCGCGCAATGCACTGTTTGCCTGGCTTCAGCAAAATACCGACTATGGCGCCGGGCTTCCCGCCCTCAAACCCCGTCCCGCGGTTGTTGCCGGCAGCCACGACACTTTGCTTGAATGGGCTCTGCGGGCATCAAAAAGCCAACTTGCAACCTGGTTCGACGGTAGCGGCGATGGCATCGAACGCCTGGCCGATGGGCAATGTATGGCCGCCGGCATTCATTTTCATAGCGCCGATGGCGAAGACGCCAATATTGTCAGGCTCACCGATCGTGCAGGCCGCGAGCCCGTCATACTGACTGAATGGGCAAAACGCCAACAGGGCCTTGTCGTTGGTGCAAGGTGCGCAGACCGGATTGGGGGAGTTTCAGACCTTCCGGGCAATACTATCGTCGAGCGCCAGCCCGGATCGGGCAGCCACGCTCTGTTTCGGGGTTTGATGGATGCATCGGGGATTGATCCGGATGGGATCAAGACGGTTGCGTCGCCGGCACTTAACGAAAACGATGTTGCACAGGCGGTCGCAAGCGGCCATGCCGATGCCGGATTGGCCATCGAGGCCGTAGCCCGCCAGTACGGCCTGAAATTCTTGCCGCTTGTGATCGAGCGGTTCGATCTTGCAATATGGCGCCGCGATTATTTCGAGGAGCCGCTGCAACGGTTGTTTGCATTTGCCGTAACACAGCCATTTCGCGCCCAGGCTGCCGAATTCGGCGGTTATGATATATCCGGCTTGGGTACCGTTCACTTTAATGGCCCCTGACTAACCGCCCTTCCCTGCAGTTCGGACCACTAACCTGAATTTCCGGCTGGTTTGGCGTTTGGAAAGAACAGTTGCTGGCCGTCGCGCTTGTAGCCCGCAATCGCCTTTTGCCCCTCGGCACCGGTCATCCAGTCAATGAAGGCCAATGCATCGTCGGTCTTTACCTGCGGACATTTGCCGTGGCTGACTGCAATGATGCCATACTGGTTGAACAACGCGGGGTCTCCTTCAACAACGATGGTAAGATCGCCTTTGTTACCAAATGCGATCCAGCTTGCCCTGTCGGTTAGTGCATAGGCGCCCATGCCGGTTGCAATGTTCAGCGTCGCGCCCATACCCGATCCGGTTTCGCGATACCAACTGCCGCTGGCGGCGCCAACATCGATACCGGTGTCGGCCCATAATGCCAGTTCCTTCTTGTGCGTTCCCGAATCGTCACCCCGCGACGCAAATGGCGCGTTCGCCGCCGCGATCTTTTTCAATGCGGAAACAGCCGCATCAGAGCCCGTGACTTCTGCCGGGTCTGCTACAGGACCGACCACAACAAAATCATTGTACATGAGATCCGCGCGCGCAACGCCGTAACCAGATGCAACAAATTCCTCTTCCGCCGCCTTTGCATGGACGAGAAGAACATCACCATCGCAGTTTCGCGCATTTTTTATCGCCTGCCCGGTACCAACCGCCACGACGCGGACCTCGATACCGGTTTCCGACGAAAATATCGGCAGCAGGTAATCATAGAGACCGGAGTTCTGCGTCGACGTCGTCGATTGAACAGTGATAAACCGTTCGGCGGAAATCGCCGGACCGCTTAATTGTGTGAGCGCAAAAGCCGCCGCGATCACGAACGCTAATGTTGACTTCATGGGATCGGCTCCTTTTCGTTTATAGAACGATCTTGCCATCGAGATATGCTGCCGCTTCCGCGCAACGGGGGCTGTTGAAAAATTGTTCGGCGCTTGTTTGTTCGAGAATTTTTCCGCCATGCATGAACACGACATGGTCCGCCATGCGCCGCGCCTGGGCGATATCATGGGTCACGAGAACGACCGGCCGTGCACGTCGGGCTGTATTCACTATTACCGTTTCGATCGCCAATGTGGCTGCCGGATCAAGGCTGGCAGTGGGTTCGTCGAGAAGCAGGATTTCCGGATCCAGACAAAGCGCGCGAGCAAGCGCCAGACGCTGCTGTTCGCCGCCGGAAAGATTACGCGCAGAAGTCCTCGCCAAATGCGCCAGACCCGCCTGATCTAGCGCCCGTGCCGCCTTTTTGCGCGCAACGCCCGGTGAATGCCCGGCAGCAATCAGCGCAAAAACGATATTGGCAAGCGCCGGACGCCGCAAAAGCACCGGTTTTTGCAGTATCAGGCCAAGTTTGTGGTAACGCCGCCGTGCAGGGGAGTATCCAGCCCAGGTAACATCACCGGCATCCGGCTCGACAAGGCCTGTAACTGTTCGCAAAAGCAGCGTCTTGCCGGCTCCATTCGCACCCAGAACAACCGTAATTCCGGACTTGTCGAACACGACACTAGGTACATTGAGCACGACCCTGCCGTTGCGCACCATCCGCAATCCCGACGCGGCAAGCGGCAAGATTGTCTGATTAGCAGGTTTACGGTTGGCATCAGGCATTGGAATATCGGATTGCCGAAGTTCTCAGCATCATCACAACCGCATTGACGCTTATTGCGATTGCAACCAGAATCACGCCCAATCCCAATGCCAGCGCAAGGTTGCCGCGTGAAGTCTCCAGCGCAATCGTGGTCGTCATCACGCGCGTGACATGATTGATGTTGCCGCCGACAATGATCACAGCGCCAACCTCCGCAATTGCCCGGCCGAACCCGGCTAGCACAGCGGTCATCAGGCTAAACCGTCCATCCCACAACAGCGCCGCCAATGCCCGGCCAGGCCCGATTCCGAACAGGACAAACTGCTCCGCATACTCCGCATTCAATTCGGCAATGATTTGCCGGGTGAGCGCGGCTACAATCGGAATGATCAATATTGTCTGTGCGATGATCATTGCGGCCGGCGTATAAAGCAGCTGCAACGGGCCAAGTGCGCCGGCGTTTGACAAAAGAAGGTATACGACCAGCCCGACAACGACCGGTGGCAATCCCATCAGCGCGGATACCAGAATTGCAAGCGCA
>JAHEGF010000113.1 GCA_024645155.1 Phyllobacteriaceae bacterium
CCGCGTTTTCCGCCTTCTCGTTGGCGCCGGGCCGGAAGGAATGCTTTCTGGTGAAATCAGCAACGCGCTTGGTGTTCGCACCAACACCACGTCCACAAACCTCGCCGTTCTCCTTAATTGCGGTCTGGTGCACAACGAGCGTCAGGGTCGGACTGTCCGCTATTTTGCCGACCTGGAAACGATGCGCGGCCTGCTTGGTTTCCTTATGGAAGATTGCTGCGGCGGCCGCCCGGAAATCTGCCAGCCGGTGATCGACAAAATTGTCTGTGAAATGCCAACCGCTAGGGTCCCGTCATGAAGCAAAAACCCTTCCACATTCTGTTCTTGTGTACCGGCAATTCCGCGCGGTCGATTTTGGCCGAGGCAATTTTGAACCAGGCCGGACAGGGCCGGTTCATGGCCTTTTCGGCGGGCTCGCAGCCGAAAGGTGAAGTCCACCCGCTGGCCGTCAAGCTGTTGAAACGCCTTGGTCATGATACGTCATTTGCCCGTTCCAAGAGCTGGGACGAGTTTGCCAAGCCTGGAGCGCCGCAGATAGATATTGTGATAACAGTGTGCGACAATGCGGCCTCCGAAACCTGTCCGGTGTGGCCCGGCGGACCGGTCGTTGCGCATTGGGGCATTCCCGATCCGGCTGCCGCCAAAGGCACCGAAGTACAGCAAACGAGGGCGTTCAAAGATGCCTACCAGCGGCTGACCGATCGCATCGGTGCTTTTGTGGCGCTGCCGTTGGCGGATATTGACAGGACAGAGCTTAAGAAAAAGCTCGATGCGATCGGAGCGGCCGGATGAACTCCTATTCGCGTTCACAGCGCCTGGCAGCGGAGTTTGCCGGCACCGCGTTTCTCCTGGCTACGGTCGTCGGTTCCGGCATTATGGCCGAGCGGCTGGCGGGCGGTAATGTCGCCATAGCCCTCCTTGGCAACACCATTCCAACCGGCGCCATTCTTGTGGTACTGATCACCATGCTTGGGCCGATATCGGGTGCCCATTTCAATCCCGCGGTAACACTCGCCTTCACCTTGCGCCGTGAAATCGATCCTTTCGAAGCCACTGTCTACGTGCCGGTCCAAATCGCCGGCGGGCTGATCGGCGTTTGGGCCGCACATCTGATGTTTGGCGAAACGGTGTTGCAGTTTTCGACCACGATGCGCACCGGCGGTTCGCAATGGTTTGCCGAATGTGTCGCGACCTTTGGCCTGGTATTCACCATTCTGGCGACGTTAAGGGCAAGACCCGATGCGGTGGCGATGGCAGTTGGCCTCTACATCACGGCAGCCTACTGGTTCACTGCCTCGACGTCCTTTGCCAATCCGGCGGTGACCATCGCGCGCGGCTTTTCCGACACGTTTTCCGGCATCAGGCCGCATGATGTCATCCCGTTCGTCGCAGCCCAGCTCGTCGGAGCAGTTATAGCCTGGTTCTTCGCCAACTGGCAGTTAAGGTCCGGCAAGGACGCTTGAATGCGGACGAATTTTCGGCAGGTTTGATGCCATTTCCGGGCGGCCGCGCGGCTTTGTGTTGAACCCGCCACATTTAACGCCTAAATCGGAACGGGACGCCTATCGGGAGGAATACGTATGCGCTGGAAAGGCAGACGGCAGTCGAGCAATGTTGAGGATCGCCGCGGTCAAACGGGCGGCGGACCGGGTATTGGTCGCGGCGGCGGCCGGATACGTATCCCCATGGGACGTCAGTTGGGCACACGGCGCGGCGGCGGCATATCCGGCATTGTCATGCTCGTGATCCTGTTTTTTGTCCTCAAGGCCTGCGGTATCGATCCGCTGCAGATCCTTGCAGGCGGCGGCAACGCACCACGCGTCGATGCACCCCGCCAAACCGCCCCGCAGACTACCACACGCAGCGATGACCAGATGAAACAGTTTGTCTCGGTGGTGCTTGCCGAAACCGAAGACGTCTGGAACGGTATCTTCAAGGCCGAAGGTTTCAACTACCGCGAACCGGCACTGGTGCTGTTTTCCGCCCAGGTACAGTCCGCATGCGGTTATGCATCTGCCGCTTCCGGGCCTTTTTATTGCCCGGGCGATCAGAAGGTCTATATCGACCTGTCCTTTTATGACCAGCTATCGCGGCAGTTTGGTGCAAGCGGCGACTTCGCACAGGCCTATGTCCTTGCCCACGAAGTCGGTCATCATGCCCAGAACCTCATTGGCGTCCTGCCGGAATTCAACCGCATGCGCCAGTCCATGAGTAAAACCGAAGCCAACCAGATGTCGATCCGTGTCGAACTGCAGGCCGACTGCTTTGCCGGCATCTGGGCGCATTATACCGCGCAGAAGGGCCTGCTGGAAAAGGGTGATCTTGAAGAAGCGTTGAACGCAGCCCACCAGATCGGTGACGACACACTGCAGCGCCGGACCCAGGGCTTCGTTGTGCCGGACAGTTTCAACCATGGCACATCGAAACAACGCGCGACCTGGTTCAGACACGGTCTGGAGAGTGGCAAGCTTACGGCCTGTGATACATTCAACAATCCGGTCTAGGCATCGGACAGAATGGCGGCGCGCGGAGGCTAAAATGACCAGCTGCGCGCCTTCGCGATCAGGAAATCCCTGAAAACATTCATTTTAGCCTGATTGCGCATGGCTTCCGGATAGCAGAAATATGTATCGAAAGACGGAACCTCGGTTTCGGGCAGAAGTTGCACCAACCCTGCATCCGGTCCGACAGTGTAGTCCGGCAGCACTGCGATGCCTGCGCCGCGCTGAACCGCCCGCTTGATCGAAAGGATGTCGTTTATCTGCAGTGCCGGTATTCGCGGTGTCCCGTCTGAACGTCCCGCTGTCAATAGCCAGTTGACGTCAGCCAGATGGGTTGGCGCCGTCCCGCCGAATGTCACCAGCCGGTGGTTGTCCAATTCTTCTACGGAACCTGGTTTACCGTACTGGTTGAGATAGGACGGAGCCGCAAACACGTGGAAATGCACGATAAACAGCCGCCGCTGGATCAGGTCTGGTTGCTGTGGCTGGCGAAGCCGGATCGCGCAATCGGCCTCGCGCATGATGAGGTCGAGTTCCTCGTTGGTGAAAATAAGCTCCAGTTTGATGTCCGGATAAAGGCCCATGAATTCGTTGATGCGGTCGGTCAGCCAGCCCGATCCCAGCCCCACCGTCGTCGTGATCCTGAGCAAGCCGGACGGCAGTTCCTTTGCCTCCGTCAGCCGCGTTTTCACGTTCTCCAGCTTCATGAAAACTTCATGCGCGGTGCGGTAGAGCAGTTCGCCCTGTTCGGTCAGGACCAGACCACGCGCATGCCGGTTGAACAACGCAACGCCAATATCCTGTTCAAGACTCGATACCTGGCGTGAAATCGCCGATTGCGACAGGTGCAGCTTGTCGCCGGCATGGGTGAACGAACCCGCCTCGGCCGCCGCAAGGAAAACCCGAAGCTTGTCCCAGTCAAATGCCATCGCCGCCCCTCTCCTGCATGACGCAATAGGTCATTCGGCGGCTTCGCGCTGTGCTACGTGCTCTGCGATATACTTTTCTGCTTCCAGTGCCGCCATGCACCCCAGCCCTGCCGCTGTTACCGCCTGACGGTAAATGTCATCCGCAACGTCGCCAGCGGCAAAAACGCCCGGTACATCTGTACGTGTCGTTCCCGGCTCCGTCCACAGATACCCGTTTGACTTCTGCTTCAACTTGTCCGCGAACAGGGAAACGGCTGGTGCGTGGCCGATTGCAATGAAAACTCCATCGATGGGCATCTCGCTAATCTTGCCGGTGTGAACATTTTTCAGCCGCGCACCGGTCACCGATGCCATTGCCGGCGGATTGGCTGGAATACCGGTTATTTCTTCGAGCACGGTATCCCACATGATCGTGACGTTTTCCCTCTTGAACAGTCGCTCCTGGAGGATCTTTTCCGAACGCAACTCATCACGCCTGTGAACCAGTGTTACCGACTTTGCGAGGTTGGACAGGTAAAGCGCTTCCTCGACTGCCGTGTTTCCACCGCCAATGACGACGACATCCTTGCCGCGATAAAAAAATCCGTCGCAGGTCGCACAGGCCGAAACCCCGTATCCCATGAATTCCTGTTCACTCGGAATGCCAAGCCACTTTGCCTGGGCGCCGGTTGCAACGACAATAGCGTCAGCACTGAACTCCTTGCCGCTGTCGCAGGTCAACCGGTAGGGCTGCTGATCGAAATCGACCGACGTTACTAGGTCATTGACGACAGTCGCACCGACATTTTCTGCCTGCTGGAGCATTTGCTCCATCAGCCAAGGTCCCTGTATCGGCTCGGCAAATCCCGGGTAATTCTCGACATCGGTAGTAATCATCAATTGCCCGCCCTGCTCCATTCCTGCAATCAGAACCGGGTTTAGCATTGCGCGGGCCGCATAGATGGCAGCGGTATATCCGGCCGGGCCGGAGCCGATAATGATAACGGGTGCGTGTTGAACGGTCATGATCATGCCTGTTTTCGCAAATGCGGCCCGCACGTCGCCCTCATCTTTAGCGAAGCAGGCCGGTTGCGCTAATCTAGGGTGCGCACCCGCACCTGCGCAAGGCAAACACTGCGAGTTTCACAGACTTGGCACAGAAACCGCGTTGGGATACTTTATTTCACGGATTCGAAATTTTGTTTCGCAGTATCAGGGGAGCCCGCTCTTGCCGCTACATGCCGATCTCGATGCTATCGACTGGAAAATACTGCGGGAATTGCAAAGAAACGGCCGAATGACGAATGTCGAATTGTCGCAGCGGGTCGGCATATCCGCACCACCGTGCCTCCGACGCGTAAAAAAGCTGGAAAAGTCAGGTGTCATTCTCGGATACCGCGCATTACTCAACAAGCCGATGCTGGGCATGGATGTTGTCGCTTTTTGTCTTGTTGGCCTCCACCACCAGTCTGAAACCGAATTGAAGGCGTTTTCGGACCGCACCCGCACCTGGCCGATGGTACGCCGTGCATGGATGGTTTCCGGCGAATCCGACTTCCTGCTCCACTGCGTCGCTCCGGACCTGGCTTCATTCCAGGAATTTGTCATCGAATCGCTGACTTCGGCACCGAATGTCGATACCGTCCGCACGGCTCTGACCATACGGCAGGTCAAGGATGAGGGCCTGGTGGAAATATCGGTTTGATTGCTGGTATTAGGGGGACCACGGCACCTTCGGCGGATATCACATGCTTCTCTCGTTTGAGAAAAAATTCATTTTCATCCACATTCCAAAGACCGCCGGATCGTCGGTTACCGCCTTTCTGTCCCCCTATTCGGTAAGCCCGGAGCGTTCGCAGTTTCGCCGCCTTCTGTCGCATTTGCCGATTCGCGAGGATCCACGGAAAGCCTGGTTCCGTACCCATGATCGGGCATCATGGGTGAAACGGAAACTACCAGGTGAGATTTACGGCGAATTCCACAAGTTCGCGGTCGTTCGCAATCCCTATGACTACGCAGTTTCCTATTTCCATTATCTGCGTGCCAGCAAATTCAGCAAGCGCCACCTCGACGCCCAGAAGTGGAGTTTCGCCGATTTCCTCTCCTATATGAGACGCAAAGACAGGATCAATCCGATTAACCAGTTGTCCTGGATATGTGATACCGGCGGCAGTCTCATTGTCGATGAAGTTCTGCGTTTTGAGAACCTGGAAGAAGATCTGCAAAACCTGTGCAAGCACCTCGACATTCCCATATCCGGCGAAATTCCGCATATCAATGCCAGCCAGCGCGAAGACTACCGGGATTATTACGGGGTCCGGGAGCGCGAGATCGCCGATCGGTTGTTTCAAAGGGACTTGGAGGTGCTGGGGTACAGTTTTTTTTGATGAACCTGTTGCGGCCGTGAATAAACGATCACATTCGCCGAGCGTTCGACCAACTCCAACCCTGCCTCTTCCAGCGACTTGAGAATCTTGCTCTCACTGCCGCCCATTGCCTTGTAAAACCGCGGATGCAATTCCAGGATCACGGTTCCCGCCTTTTTCAGGACAGCACTGTCATGCTCGAAAATCGCATACTCGCCGCCCTCGATATCACAGACCAGGGTGAACCTGTCCGGCACGCCGATGTGCTGATACAATGCGCCAAGACTGACGGCGGAAACGTCTATTTCTCGCCCGGTCGCTTCTACCTCACCCAACGCATTGGAATGCACATCCCGGCCGAGATGAAACCGCGCAGACGGTCCGTCGTAATAAACCGCGGCATGGACCATTTCGGCCGATCCGTCATTTGCTCCTGAGGCGGCATTCTTTTCGCAGATATCTATAACGTCAGGATTGGCCTCGACAACGATGTGGCGAACCCCGGCTGCAAGCCTGGAGCGGATTAGCGCTGAAACAACCCCAAGGGAACCGCCAAGCTCGATAACCGGCAGGTCAGCGGGCATGTGCTTGATAATCATCACTGCTTCATCGTGTTCGTATTTACCGCGCAGGAGGGCGTTGCATGCACCCAGCCCGGCGCTGAGCGGCACATTCACGCTCACACCGTGATAGTTATAGTGCGGACCGCATTGGGCGATATGCCGGTTGACGCGCTGCCTTCTGAAAAAATCACGAAAATGATGCATCATGCCGGTTTTACCGAAGTATCCGGCAATCAGCAATTCGGCGCACACACATACTGATCGCCGGTGCCAACTTGGCACCGGCGATCAGTTCCATCAATCTTGCCCGTCGTTGCCGAGACGGTTCTTTGCGGATGTAGTATCCCGCCAATTGCTGCCCCCAGCGATTACAGCAATGATATTCTAATTTAGCAATTAGCGAAACATAATTATTCAATCAGCGCCGGCATGGCATCAAATCTTTGCCTACGGCCTTACCGTACCGGTATTTTCCCATATCGACCGCCAAGCAAAAATACCCGGCATGTAAAATAAACCCGCCGTCCGAAAACGCCAAAAGGACGCACGATTTCACGAACCGCCTTGCTTATCCCTCTGCGCTTTTCAGTGCCGCGCAAACCATCCATTTGGCTTTTTCCGGCATGATGATCCATGAATACCTGCGCACTTCGTACCTGTTGAACGCAAATTGCGGGATCCATCTGGAAAGATGCGAGATCATTTGTCTTTCCCAGTTGCGGATCAAACAAGAAATGGTCAAGCGGATCGCAGAACACCTCGGTTCGCGACAACAGGGCGCTGGCGCAAACACGCGACAGAATATATGCACCGCCTCCAGTGTTTGGACTGGCGATACGCCAAAGTTTCCGCTGCTGGCCAATTACAATTGACGGGGATTCGAGAAAGATTGGCCGCGCTATCGTTTCGACCTTGATGATGTCACACCCCTTTGGCACCCAGTCACCTGATCTGAGCAGGCCGGCACCATCCTGCGAAATCAGGACATCATCCTCAAGAACGGCTCCATAAAGATCGCTGCCGTCGGCAATTGCCTGCCAAGCAAGCCGGTGACTGAGGAAACAGGCGGCCTCCGTCGGCGATAAACGATGTGTTCTTCCGGGCTCCGGACATCGTTGCTTGTATTCGGATTCCGGTAGTGAAAGGCCATCGACTGCCGGCAACAGAACCATATCAAGCCCGTGCCGGTCTCCTTGCGACTGCATGAATGCACGTCTGTCATCGGCACGGAGCAAATTGATGACGTAGGATTTCATGGTGCTGCCGGGCCTTTGATCACCAGAACATTCGCCCTTTCTTCGACTACCTTAAGACCTTTTCTGGCAATTAGGGAAAAGAACGCATTGTTTGCCTCGCCGCGTTTTTCGAACTCACCCGGGTGAATTTCGACAATCGCACAGTCGAGGCGCGAGAACACTTCCTCTTCCTTTTCAAAAAGGTCCCATTCTGCTCCCTCGATGTCACTGACCAGACAGAACGGCTTTTCTTCGGGAAGCATACCGACAAGCGCACCGAGCGTGACAGCAGCGACAGATATCCCTTCACCACCGAATTCAGCGGAAACTTTGCCAACATGGGCATTGTGCCCAGGCCGGAAAGAAACCTCGTCTTGCCCATAGGCGACGGCCGCGTTGATCACCTGCGTGTTCCCGGTTCGTGGTTCTAGGATAGCATTTTGCGCGCAAATTTCTACCAGATCCGGATTGGCTTCCACAACGATGTGAATCGCACCCGGTCCGATCGTATCGCGAATGACACGCGACACGATACCGAGCGAACCGCCAAGCTCAACAACGTTGCAACCACGGCTGACATGTTTGCGGATCAGTTCAGCCTCATCGTTTTCGTAACGCTCCCTCATCAGGTTGTATCGCAATTCAATTCCGACTGAACGCGGAACTTCGACCGAAACCCCGTGAATTGCAAATGACGGCCCTCGGATCAAGCGGTGCAATTCAAGCTGAATGTTGCGCCTGATATCAATGAATCGCATCGTCACCCCGCAACGACCGACTGTCTCCAATTGTGCTCAGCACGCCTTTCGTGAAGTGCCACGCCTGCGTCCTCTTTCTGGCTGAGACCAGAACTGCCGGTGAGAGGAGCTTGCGAACGCCTGACCACAGGCTGCCACTGAATGCAAAAGGCCGTTTGTGCTTGCGCATCGCGTAAACACGTGACCGCCCCATGTGGAACGACTTGATTTTCGCTGATGCCACTGAACGCGGTGAACTTCTCCCTTCCAGGTGACGGACAAGTGCCCCATGGACAAATCGCAAAGGGCCGAACTGCTTGGCCATGCGCAAAGCCAAATCGTCATCTTCATGGTAGAGGAATATGGAACTGTCATAACCGCCGGCTTCTTCGAATAAAGAGCGCCGGCAAAAAAAGGCAGCACCTGACAAAATCGTTACTTCGGTGTCTCCAGGTGGCCATCCGCGTTTCATCCATCGCGCCCGTGGCAGAAGCTTCGAACTGCGCTTGAAATACGGGGAACCGTTGCGGTCCTCTATCCTCGGATTGAATGCCGGCGAATCAAGATGGGTATCGGCTGCTTCTTCCAGCGCCTCGAGCGCGCCGGGTTTCAGTTCTGTATCCGGGTTGAGGAACAGCACGAATTCGGTCTTGGCCAGTGCCGCCCCGGCGTTGCATCCGCGCCCAAACCCCTCGTTAACCGGCAGGCGCACCACCGTTGCGCCGGCAGCTTCGCCGATATCCGCGGACCGGTCACTGCTGGCATTGTCGACAACAACAACAGGGACCCCTTCGGGCACCGACACCAGCATCGCCGGCAATACGTCGGCGCTGTTGTAGGAAACGGAGACAATGGTCGTGCGCGGTGCGGCTACCGGTGGCGCCATGATTATCCCTTTGCCCACAAGTCTTCATATACCCGTAGCAACCCGGCTGCCTCGCTATCGAGCGCGAACCGTTCGCGCACATGCGCCAGTGCTGCTTGCCCGTGGCGCTCGGCAAGCCCCGGATCGGCCAGGTAGGGCTGGATCGACCCGATTAGCGCGTCACTGTCGCCGGCGGCAACCACGGTACCGTTTGTTCCGGTCTCGATCATTTCGCTATAGGCGCCGGCATCACTGGCAACAACAGCTGTTTGCGAGGCCATCGCCTCAAGCGGCGTCAACCCGAACCCTTCGTTGCGCGATGGAGCGACATAAAGGGCAAGCCTGCGGTACCAAGGTTTGATGTCGTCGACTTCGCCAAGAAACAAGATGCGTTCCGACAGACCGGCTTTGGCCACTCGGCGAAAAAGTTCATTGGCGAAACCCCTGTGCTCCGCCGTCACGCGCCCCGTAATAATGGCGGTCCACTCCGGGTAGTCCGGAAGCAGCCTGATCATAGCATCGACAAACAGATCAGTCCCTTTTTGATGGCGCACCCGCCCGAAACATCCGACAGCATAGCGTCCTGGTAGTCCCGTCGACGAGAAATAATCGCTGGCATCAATTGGCGGATGAAACATCTCCGTGTCCACGCCATGCAAATTCACCGTGTGCGCAACCTCAAGAAAGGAACCGGAACACTTGCTCGTGGCTACAACTGCGTCCATTCTCCGTATCAGCCATTTCGTGAACCGGTGATGATGG
>JAHEGF010000354.1 GCA_024645155.1 Phyllobacteriaceae bacterium
CAGCCAACACAGCTGCAGTAATAATTCCGGTCAGCACGCTGTACTCGATTAATGACGCACCGGCTTCGTCAGTCCGAAACCTTCGCAGAACCAGCATTTCCGCAACGAACTGAATTTAAACGGAACTTGATGGGTAACGGTAAAAGCAGTCGTCAATTGCAGCACTGCGGGAATATGTTTTAAACGCTGAACAAACGATGGTTCACGGGAGAACAAGTATGGCGTATTGGTTGGAAGCGGGACACCAAGCCCGATTATCGGCATGCAATATCGAGAGTAATCATGATAGCAGAATTCGAAAAGGTCGTTGTTGATGTTCCAGACCTTGAAATGGGGCTCAAGTTCTGGGGAAAGCTGACAGGTTTGGAACCAGGTTACGTCGATCCTGCCGGGAAATTCATGGGGCTCGGTCAAAAGACGACTTCAGGTGTAAAAAACAGCGTAATACTCTTACAGCATGTCGAACATCTCGGTTCTGGTGGTAGCACGCACATTGACCTGAAAGTGGAAGACGTCGCGAAGGCTATTCCAATGATCGAGGCCCTCGGTGGCAAGCTGAAGAAGGCGCCTGGATATTACCCCGATGGACATTCACCTCTTCTTGAATGGGCCGTCATGCAGGATCCTTGGGGCACTCCGTTTTGCATCATTCGGTCACCGGTCTGAAATTACCGTAGTTCCCTCGGCCCGTAGATATGTCGTCTCACTACCCATGTGTGAATGCGCCTAATCGTCCGTCCAAACCGGCCGCCTTAGGGCGAAAGTCTCGGTCACGCTTGAATAATCCATGTAGCCCAAACGCCCGACCGTGCCTGCCGACGCAATGTCGAACAATCCGTTTTTCAGGGCGTGATCGGCAATGTGGATACCGACAACTTCGCCCGTCACCAGGACAACGCCCGCAGGCTTGCCGTTGCGGTCGGTTGGGCGCCGGATATCTGTCACCACACATTCCATCGCCGCCAAAGCCTTTGCCACGCGCGGCGGCGCAACCAGGCTCGATGCCGCCGCTTCCAGCCCCGCAAATTCAAACTCGCTGGTGCCGCGCGGCGCATTGACCGACGACCGGTTCATTGCGTCGACCAGGTCGCGGCTGACGAGGTTTGTCACGAATTCGCCAGTTTCCGCCGCGTTCGTGCAGCTGTCCTTTTCACCCTCGGACGAGAACATCACCAGATGCGGGTGGGAAGAAATGGCATTGTAAAAGGAATAGGGCGCAAGGTTGAGCAGGCCGTCCCGGGAACGGGTGGAAATCCACCCTATCGGACGCGGCGCAACAATCGCCTTGAACGGATCATGGGGCAATCCATGGCCATCTTCTGGTCGGTAAAACATCAGATCTCCTCAAACGGGCCGCTGTATTCGCTAACCAAATCGTCGACATTGGGGCGCGGGCGTTCCGGAACATTGCCGCTGAAACTGCCAATATGGACCAGTCCGGCAACACGTTCATGCGGTGCCAGCCCCAAGATCCGCCGGCCTTCGGGATCGGACGAAAACCAGTTTGTCACCCAGTTGGTTGCATAGCCAAGGGCATTGGCAGCGATCACCAGGTTCATTGCAGCAGCTCCCGCAGACAGGAACATCTCCCATTCGGGTATCCGCTCGTGATGCACCGGGCTTGAAATGACACCGATGACCAATGGAGCCCGCGACAACCTGCGTCGCTCCTGGTCAAGGCGCTGATCATCCAGCGGTCCTTCGTTCGTTTCCGCCAACGCCGCCAGCGCCTCACCGATCCTGTGGCAAGCCTCGCCGCGATAAAGAATAAAGCGCCACGGCGCCAGTCGCCCGTGATCTGGCACCCGCGACGCGATACTGATGATCGCTTTGATTTCACCGTCTTTCGGCGCCGGTTCGCCAATATGGGAAATCGGCACCGATTTGCGCTGTGCCAGGAATTCGATGACTGGTGACGTCACTATGCAGTCCCCGTTTGTTCGGAAGAATTGCGGTTTGCGTGTGATTGCCGGAGGCAATCGCTTTTCGCCTTGAAATTGCCACCACGTTGGGCTTGATGGCAAGCCATGGATCGGATTTTGTCATACATATTGCCGTTATCGCTGATGATAGCCGGTATTGGTCCGTCAGCCACGGTTGCGCAGGAAAAAGCCGATCCGCTCGATGGCCTCAAAGTCCCGGGCATACAGAACTATGCTCCGGCAAGACCGGATGTGCCGCTTTCCGGTGTTAGCACCGGAAGTGTGATGCTCGAAGCCCGCCTGACCGCTGACAGCCCCGTGCTGAACCATGGAATGGTTTGGCGGATTTTCAAGCCGGAAGCCGGTCCGGACGGCAAGCTTGAGATGGTTGCAACCTCGCATGGCGGCTCCGGAATATTTGTGCTCAATACTGGAAGTTATCTGGTTCACGCCGCCTTCGGACGGGCCGGCGCAACCAAGAGAATTACGGTCTCCGGTGAACCGCGCAGCGAATCACTGGTTCTCGATGCGGGCGGATTAAAACTGGATGCGGTGTTGCCAGGTGGCTTCAAGGTCCCCGCCGGAAAATTGCGTTTCTCGATCTACGACGCCAAGGAACAGGTAGATGGCGAAAGGGCGCTAATCATTCCGAATGTTATACCTGGCCGCATCGTACGCCTGAACACCGGGACCTATCATGTTGTCTCGACCTACGGAAAGGTCAATGCGGTCATCAGGTCCGATATCCGAGTGGAGGCGGGCAAGCTGACCGAGGCAACCATTGAACACAACGCCGCGCAGGTGACCCTTAAACTTGTTCGCGCGGCGGGTGGAGAGGCGATTGCAGATACCGCCTGGTCAGTGGAGACCGAATCCGGCGATATCGTGCGTGAAAGCGTTGGCGCCTTTTCTTCCATTGTCCTCGCCGAAGGCACCTACACAATCAGCGCAAAACACCGCGACAAGGTCTATACCCGCAACTTCACCGTGATTGCCGGGCGCAACCAGGACGTCGAGGTCATCGCCTCCGAATAGAGCCGCATTCAATCGCCGGCTTTTGCCAGTCGCTTCAGATCCGGCGGCGTTGCTTCATCGGCAAGCAATCTTGCCGCATCAGCCAGCGACATCGAA
>JAHEGF010000114.1 GCA_024645155.1 Phyllobacteriaceae bacterium
CACCGGAAATCAATGCCGTGTGCACGATCCTCATCGCAATTGTCACTGTTGGAGTGATTGCGGCTTCGCTGATCAACAAGCGGCGTGAGGTCTTGCGCGAGCGCGATGAGCAGGCTGCCGCCGGGGTCATGGTTCCTTAGCCCCTTGGTGGACGTAACAAGTAAACCACGAACCAGATCGGCAGGACCACGATCGAGCCAAGCACTATGTTGGGTACGGCCCATTTGGTTCCCCTGTCCAGAAGGCCCAGAACCTTTTCAGGCGTCAGGCCAAAATCAGAAAGAACTTCAGTTGCGGAGATGTTCAAAGCCGACAACACGGCACCCGTCAAAAGAGATGCCAGCAAGATCTTGAAACCTGCGGTGACAAACTTGAACAATCGCGCGATCCCCTGCCGAATCAACCCGACCTTAATGCAAGTCGGCACCGAATTGAATATTGCACCGGGCTCGAATTAGCCCGGTACTGGTAGCATTTCTCTTTTTTTAACCGGAAAAGGCGCCTATAAGGGGCCACTTCACAACAATTCGGTGATTGATGCCAAGCCAAAAAAAACAAGCCAAACCCGCGACGCGCGGAAAGCGCGTCCGGCCACCTGCATTTCTAAAAATCCCCCGCGGTGTACGCAACTGGTCGGAAGCCAAACTCTGGCTCGACTATCGGGGTATTGAAGACATTGAGTGCATCGCACCCGATCAAGCCGGTGTTGCGCGCGGCAAAATGATGCCGTCGAGCAAATTCACCTCCAATACGTCACTGGCTTTGCCATCGGCGGTTTTCATGATCACGATTTCCGGCGCGTATCCGGAAGACAGCGACGATTTCCATTATCCCGAAGACGATGGCGACCTGAAGCTTGTGCCTGATCTGTCGACGCTTTCAGTGGTACCGTGGGAAACGGACCCGACTGCGCAGGTGATCTGCGATCTCGTCCACCAGGATGGCAGCGAAGTTGAATTTACACCGCGCAACGTGTTGAAGCGGGTGGTCAATGAATATCAGAAACGTGGATTGACGCCGGTTGTTGCGCCGGAGATCGAGTTCTATTTGGTGAAGAAGAACTCCGATCCGGATTATCCGTTAACGCCGCCGCTCGGCCGCTCCGGGCGTGCAATACGCGGCGGTCAGGGTTACTCGATTGCTGGCGTCAACGAATTCGATGAATTGATCGACGATATCTACCATTTTTCCGAAGCACAGGGCCTCGAAATCGATACGCTGATCCACGAGGAGGGAGCAGGTCAGCTTGAGATCAATTTGCGCCATGGTGATCCTATTGAGCTTGCCGACCAGGTTTTCCTGTTCAAAAGGACCATTCGTGAAGCCGCACTGAAGCATGATATCTACGCGACGTTCATGGCAAAACCGATCCAGGGGCAACCCGGTTCGGCCATGCATATTCACCAGTCAATCATTGACCGGAAAACGGGCAGGAACATTTTTTCCGATGCCGACGGCAACGAGACCGACCGGTTTCGCCACTTTATCGGCGGCATGCAGAAACACATGCCGGCCGCGCTCGTCATTTGCGCGCCTTACGTAAATTCCTATCGCCGGCTGACCCGGGCAGCCTCTGCGCCTGTCAATGTGAGCTGGGGCTATGACAACCGGACAACAGCATTTCGCGTGCCCCGGTCCGATGCTGATGCCAGGCGCGTGGAAAACCGTATCGCGTCGTCAGATGCCAATCCGTATCTTGCACTTGCCGGATCGCTAGCCTGCGGCCTGCTTGGCATGATCGAGAAGGCCACGCCGGAAGAACCGGCCGGGACCGCCGTCAATGATGACACAATCGAACTGCCTCGCGGGCTGTTGGAGGCGGTTTCGCTTTTTGAAAGCGACAAGGGGCTGGTCGACCTGCTCGGCAAACCATTCGTTTCAACCTATGCCGCAATCAAACGCGCTGAATTTGAAACGTTCATGGAAGTTATCAGTCCCTGGGAGCGCGAGTACCTTCTGCTTAACGTGTGATTGGAAATAGCTACCCTCATGACCCGCGGAATACCTCTCTCTCCGGGTGCCTCCTGGTATGAAACCACCGTGCCGGGGATACCTTCCCACCCGGCACTCGATGGTTCCAGAAAAGCCGATGTCGTTATCATTGGTGGGGGATTTACCGGGCTGTCGGCTGCGGCACATCTGGCAGCGCAAGGTGCCGACGTCGTTCTGCTTGAAGCCGGGCGGATTGCCAATGGCGCGTCCGGCCGCAATGGCGGCCAACTTGGCACGGGCCAACGCGCCTGGCCGGAAGAAAACGAACCGGACCTGGGGTATGAACGCACCAGGGCACTGTTTGAACTGGCCGAGGATGCAAAGGCGCATTTGCTGGGTTTTGCAAAGACCCACGACATCGATATCGACTATGTGGCGGGCCAGATTTCGGTCGTGCACAAGAAGCGATACTTGCGCGAATACCGCGACCACGTCGATATCATGGCGTCACGTTATGGCTATGATCATTTTCGCTATCTGGATGCACGCGAGACAGAGGAAAGACTGGGTTCAAACCGCTATTTTGGCGGTGTTCACGATTCTGCAACCGGTCACATCAATCCCCTGAAACTCGCGCTGGGTACTGCCCGGGTGGCTGCCGATGCAGGTGCCCGGATCCATGAGAACACCGAAGTCATCTCCCTGAGCAGCACCGGTGGGACGGTTGTTGCGGAGACCGAACAGGGTGCAGTAACGGCCCGTCATGGCTTTCTTGCAGTCAATGCCTATCGCGGATTGCTTGAACCGATGACAACCGCCCATATCATGCCTATCGGTTCGTTTATCGGCGCCACTGTCCCACTTGGCGATGACAGTCCGGTGATCCCGGGCGGCGAAAGCGTCGATGACTCAAGATTTGTCGTCCGCTATTTCCGCAAGTCAAAGGATGGCCGGTTGCTGTTTGGCGGACGCGAAACCTACTCCACGAACGATCCCGATGGCATCCGGGAGCAGATACGCCGCCAGATCGCCGAGGTTTATCCGTACTTGCATGATGTTGAGATCAGCCATGCCTGGGGTGGATATGTTGGCATCACCATACCGCGCCAGCCGTATGTGCGCGAGGTCATGCCCAATGTCATCAGTGCCGGCGGGTTTTCCGGCCATGGCGTGATGCTGTCGAACTTCACCGGGCGCCTCTACGCCGAAACGCTGTCCGGAGACCGGAGCCGGTTGAAACTTTTAGAAGAACTGAAAATTCCTGCCTTTCCGGGCGGGGACCGGTTTCGCGATCCGTTGCTGTTTCTGGCGCTTAACTGGTTTGCGCTGCGCGACCGGTTTTGATTTTCATCAGGGCCGTGCCCATTCGACCGGCAGGTTCAACAGTCCGCGAAATGCCCAGCCACCCATCCGGATCGGCACGTGCGGGGCAAGCCGCAATCCTTTCAGCCGCGAAAAGACCGATGGCAGCGCGACTTCTGCGATCATCGCGCGCGATGCCCACGCACCGGCACAGAAATGCGGCCCGGCGCCAAATGCGACCGCTTTTGATGTATCGCGCGTCACGTCAAACCGCTCGGGATCGGTAAAATGGTCCTCGTCACGATTGGCCGAGCCAAACATCAGGAACGCGCGCTGTTCAGGCTTGAAATCGACACCGCCAAATGTGTGCGGCTTTGCTACTCTCCGCGGTGACATGCCGATCGGGGCCATCCAGCGCGCGTATTCCTCGAAAACCTGCATCCATGAGGCTTCTCCATCATGCACTTTTTGCAGCTGATCAGGGTGTTTGAGCAATGCCCAGATGCAGCCGGCAATAGCATCGCGCGGTTCGTTCTGGCCGCCGCTGATCGCCAGCTTGATGTTGGCGCGCACGCTTTCCATCGGCAGATCCGACGCAAGCATGACGCTTAAAAGGCTGTGGTCGGGCGACTTGCGCAAAACGGGCGTCATTTCGTCAATGGCGGCATCAATACCGGCCGTTGCGGCGTTACACCTCTTTTCGATTTCGTTGTCGCCGGCGTAGTTGGCAATACCGTCGATCATGCCCTGCGACCACGCATCCATTTGCCTATAGGAGATATTGGTCAGTCCGGTAATATCTTTCAGGCATTCTCCTGAAAACGGAATAGCGAATTCCTTCACGATATCGGCATGGCTCCCGGGCGCGAGATTATCCAGTATGGCGTCGGCATGGTTCTGGAAACCGGATTTCCAAATGTCGCGCACGCTTTTGGGCGAAACCGCCGGAAAGATGATTTTCCGTTCCGCCATGTGTGCATCGCCGTCCTTGCGCATCATGTTGTGGCCCATGAGAATATTCATCAGGCCGTCGGGCTGGTGAGAAGAGAACACCGCCGTGTTTTTTTCGCAGACAAAGACATCATCGCGCCGTGTGAGCAGGACCGCGCCCAATTGCGGAACGAATGCAATGGGCGTTTCCTCACGCATCTTCTTCAGGTCAGGATAGGGGTCGTCCCAAAAGGCTGCTGGATCTATGTTGTAGTGCGGCGCAGCCGGCATGGGAGATACCTCAGTGGTTTATTCTACGCGCCGGACGATCACGCTGCCAACGGAATAGCCTGCGCCAAATGAACATATCACACCGAGTGCGCCAGCCGGCAGGTCATCGGAGAATTTGGAAAAGGCGATGATCGAACCTGCAGACGATGTATTGGCATAATCCTGCAGAATGTTGGGCTGCTGCCCGGGGTTCGGTGCCCGGCCAAGAACTTTTTGGCCGATGAAATCATTCATCGCCTTGTTTGCCTGATGCAGCCACATCCGGGAAATTTCATCAGGGGCAATCCCTTCATCGGCGAGGTGCGTAACGATCATTTCGGCAACCAGCGGCACCACCTGCTTAAAAACCTTGCGGCCTTCCTGGTGAAACAGCATGTCACGCCGGTCTTCCATGTGGCCGTCGCGTGTGCGCCGCAGAAAACCGGCATTGTTGCGGATGTTGTTGGAGAACTCCGTCAGGCAGCGGGTTGAAATGATCTCGTAGCGGGTATCTGACGAGGCTGTTTCCGTGCGTTCAAGTACAACGGCAGTGCAGACATCACCAAAGATGAAATGGCAATCCCGGTCACGCCATTCCAGGTGTCCTGAACAGATTTCCGGGTTGACTATCAAAATTGCACGGGCCGAACCCGCGCGGATCATGTCGGCAGCCGCCTGGATGCCAAAAGTTGCAGACGAACATGCGACATTCATGTCAAAGGCAAAGCCGCCAATGCCCAATTCCTTTTGTACTTCGATGGCAATTGCCGGATAGGCGCGTTCGTGATTGGAAGCAGCGCATATGACGGCGTCGATTTCCCCTGCCGATTTGCCCGCTGCCGCCATCGCCAGGGTCGCGGCTTTTACGGCGATTTCCGCCATGACCGATATTTCGTCTTCGCTTCGTTCGCGCAGAACCGGATACATGCGCTCCGGATCAAGGACCCCGGACTTATTGAGAACGTAGCGCTGCTCAATACCCGAGGCCTTGATAATAAACTCTTCGCTGGATTGGGGAACCGGTTCGCACTCGCCAGCATCAATCGCGTCGTTTGCGGCATTCTGCAATTCGGCAAACGCATTGAAAGCCTGGACAAGCTCGGCATTGGTGATCACTTCGTCGGGCGTAAATACACCGGTTCCAGATATCACCACATTGCCCATCTCCGCCTACCTCCCTGCAGATTTGCCCTGTTTTTGTTATCAAAGTGGCCAGAAGAACAGAATAGCGGGCACCGATACCGTGACAATCAAAATTTCCAAAGGCAGACCGATCCGCCAGTAGTCACCGAAGTGGTAGCCGCCCGGTCCCATAATGATCGTGTTGTTCTTGTGGCCGATCGGCGTCAGGAACGCGCAGGATGCAGCCACCGCGACCGCCATCAAGAAGGGGTCCGGCGATACGCCGATCGAATTTGCAATGTTCAGACCGATCGGCGCAGCGATCAAAGCTGTCGCGACGTTGTTAAGGAAGTCGGACAAGGTCATTGTGACAATCATCAGCACCGTCAGCACCACCCATGGCGGAAAGCCCTGCGTGCTGGATACAATGGTTTCGGCAATCAGTTGCGTGCCGCCGGAGTCTTCCAACGCCATGCCGAGCGGAATCAGTGATCCCAACAGGACAATTATCGGCCATTCGATGGAGTCATAGATCTCGCGCGGACTGACAATGTTGAATATGGCATATCCGGCAACACAGGCGGCAAGCGCGATCGGCAGGTACACCCAGCCAATGACCGAAGCGAGAATTGCCGCAACAAACAAGCCGATGGCTAGGGCAGACTTGCTGCGCTGAATTACCATGTGCTTGCGTTCTTCTATCGGTAAAACGCCGAGCCAGTCGATCACTTCCGCCAATCGGTTTTCTGGACCGAGCAGTAACAGGACATCGCCTGGCGCAGCCACCAACTTGCGGACGCGCTCACGAAACCTGTGGCCGCTTCGCGATACGCCAAGTAGCGTAATTCCGTGCCGGTACAAGAGTTGGAGATCAAGCGCACTGCGACCGTTGATGCGCGACGATTCGGTCACGATCGCCTCTCGCAGACTCAGTGATTTTCCGGTCAACCCGCCGTGTTTTTCAGCTCCGGCATAGTCGAGATCCGCGCCGCCAATGAAAGCTTCAATCGATTTCGGATTGCCTTCGAGAATCAGAAAATCGCCTTTTTTCAGTTTCTCACGGCGTGAAAATCCCGGCAGACGCTTTCCTCGGCGAACAACACCGATAAAGGCAACATCATGCTCATCGCCAAGCTCATATAGGTCGCCTGGCGTACGGCCGATCGATTTGGACTTATCGCGAACGCGGCCCTCGGCGACAAAACCCGCGGCATCGGCGCTTCCCCTGGCCGAGGCCGCTTGCAGGCGCTGAGGGATCAGACGCCAGCCGGCCAAGGCAACGAATGCGATGCCGATTCCAGCGCAGACCAGGCCAACCGGCGTGAAATCGAACATCGAATAAGGTTCGCCCAACGCGCGCTGGCGGTATTGCGCGACAACAATGTTTGGTGGCGTACCGATCAGCGTAATCATGCCGCCGAGAATCGTTGCGAACGACAACGGCATCAAGGTTATGGACCGCGAACGTTTGGCCCGGTCGGCCTCCTGCATGTCAAGCGACATCAACAGGGCAAGTGCGGCGACATTGTTGATGACAGCAGACAAGGCAGCGCCAACGACCGACATCACGGATATATGAGCGGGCAGCGAACGCGCCGTTGAAAAGACTCTTGCAGCTATGAATTCTATGGCACCGGCGTTCAACAACGCCCTTGAAACAATCAGCACAAGCGCAATGATTACCACCGCCGGGTGGCCAAAACCCGTAAACGCATCATTGGCAGGAACCACGCCGGCGATAACCGCGATCACCAGCGCTCCGAATGCAACAAGATCATAGCGTACGCGTCCGGAAATCAGCAGTGTAAACACCGCCGCAAACAACGCGAACAGGAATATTTGGTCGCCAGTCAAGAATCGAGGCCTTTGTCCGGGTTCATACGCACCGGCCGCCGTCGACTTCCAGGGCAACACCGGTGATGAATTCTGCGTCGTCGGATGCAAGCCATAGCGCAGCATTGGCGATATCGCGTGGCGTCGACAAACGGCCCAACGGAATCGAAGACCGGAACAATGCGCGCTTTTCGGGCGTGTCTTCGCCCATGAACTGGGCCAGCATCCCGGTCTCGCCAGCCACAGGGCACAGGCAGTTCACGCGTATGTTTTTCGGCGCAAGTTCGACAGCCATCGATTTTGTCGCCGTGATAGCCCAACCCTTGGAAGCGTTGTACCAAGTCAGGCCGGGCCGCGGGCGCAGACCTGCCGTTGACGCAGTTGTTATGATGACACCGCCGCCCTGTCTTTCCATGACCGGCACCACGCACTGGGCAGCGTAGTAAATTGCCTTGGCATTGACCGCAAGAATTAGGTCGAAGGTTGCATCGTCGACTTCAAGCATGTTGCCGTTGATGTGGGTATAACCGGCGTTGTTGACCATGATATCGATGCGGCCGAATGCAGCCAGTGCGGCATCGGTCATGGCTTCGACATCCTTGCGCAGCGAGACGTCAGCGGTCACGGCGATTGCATTTTTTCCAATTTCTGCGGTGACTTCGTTTGCACCCTTCGTGTTCAGATCCGCGACAACCACCTTTGCGCCTTCATCGGCAAAAAGTCTGGCCATACCGGCGCCGAAGCCTGATGCTGCACCGGTAATAACCGCAACCTTGTCCTTCAATCGAGCCATTCCAGCAGACTTTCTCTTGTAGCTTGTTGCTTCGTTCGATGCCGCATCAACCGTGATTGAAAACAATCGTCTTGGTCGCCGACATGTCGTATAGCGCTTCAAAACCCTTTTCTCGGCCATGTCCGGATTTCCCGAATCCGCCGAATGGTAATTCAATGCCTCCACCGGCACCGTAACCGTTGACATAAACCTGTCCGGCGCGGACACGCTTTGCAACCCGGTGTTGCCGGGCCCCATCTTTTGTCCACACCCCGGCAACCAGACCGAAATCGGTACCGTTGGCGAGTCGAACCGCCTCTTCCTCGCCATCAAAGGAAAATAGCGAAAGGACCGGGCCGAACACTTCTTCGCGTGCGAGCCGTGACTGCGGATCGACCGAACCGAAGAGAACCGGTGCATAATAAGAACCGCCGGAAGGAGCCGCCGGGTCAATGGAGCCGCGCGCAAGGACAGGAATTCCCGTATTTTCGGCCTCGTTGACAAAATCGGAAACCCGCGATTTTTGCACGGGATTGATAAGTGCACCGAGATCAAGATCGGCATAATGCGGTCCGGCGACAAGGGCCGCAAACCTTTCGGCCAGTCCCGTTGCGACTTCCTCATACACCGGCGCTTCAATCAGGATCCGGCTTCCCGCAGAGCAAGTCTGTCCGCCGTTTTGGATGATGGCATTGACCAGGACCGGAAGGGCCTTGTCGATGTCGGCATCGGCAAAGACAATCTGTGGCGACTTGCCGCCCAATTCCATTGTCACACCGCGATTATTCTCGGCCGCCGCTTTCTGTATCGCGGTTCCGGTCCCCGGAGAGCCCGTGAAAGTCACGTAGTCAACCAGCGGATGCGCCGACAGCGAGGCGCCGGCTTCAGAACCATAACCAGTTATGACGTTGAACACGCCATCTGGAATTCCAGCCTCCAGCGCCAATTCGGCAATGCGGATGGTGGTCAACGATGCATCTTCGGCAGGCTTGACGACAAGCGTGTTTCCCATCGCAAGAGCAGCGCCTGCAACGCGTGCGAGAATCTGCAGCGGATAATTCCACGGAATGATGCCCGCCACGACCCCGTGCGGCTCGCGCAGGGTCAGTGCGGTATATCCGTCCAGAAACGGAATCGTATCACCATGAATTTTGTCACCGGCGCCACCGTAAAACTCGAAGTAGCGTTTTGTGGCCGCCACATCTGCTATCCCCTGGCGGATAGGTTTGCCGGTATCGCGCGATTCAAGTTCCGCCAGTTCCTCGCCATTTTTGTTCACCAGCTCAAACAGGCGGGTCAACAGGCGGCCACGCTCCACGGCCGGCATATGCGACCACGGTCCTTCGTCGAATGCCTTGCGCGATGATTTTACAGCGGCATCAACGTCGGCACCAATTGAAGCCGGAATTGATGCGAAAACCTTACCGTCTGACGGACTGACCACATCAATGCGCTTGCCGGATAGAGCGTCTACGCGCTTTCCACCGATCAGTTGCATGAAGGCGATGCCTTCGGCGATGGTCCGTGAAGGAAGGGTTCCCATGGAGTTGACCTTGCATTTGTTGCTTTTGGGCGCACAATTTACTTATGGCCTGTTATAGCGCTACGCAAACCATCACGCCGCCCGCTGTCAAGCACTCCAACGCGCGATACCGTCATACGATTACCCCTAGCCAATTTTAATCGATTAGATTAAGAGTTCTCGCGCCTGTTTCT
>JAHEGF010000355.1 GCA_024645155.1 Phyllobacteriaceae bacterium
CTCCACCCCATTATACGTAGTTTTTTGAAATCTGGCGACTGCAAGGCAAGCAAAAGAGCAGAGCTAAAAAAAATCCCGCGCGGCTGCGGGGGAGAGAGCGCTGTTTGCAGAAATTACTTTTTCTCTTCGGTTTTGGCGGGGGCTTTCTTATCCGATTTTGGTTCGGCTTTGGGTTCGGCTTTGGGTTCGGCTTTGGACTCGGTTTTAGACTCGGTTTTTGGCTCCGCTTTTTTGTCTTCTTTGTTCTCTCCGGTGCCGTTTTTTTCTTCGCTGTGATTGTCCTTATGGTTATTGGTAGACAAAATCGATTTGGAAGATTTGGAATCGGTTACATAAAAACCGGATCCTTTAAAGACTACCAAGGCCGGTGAATAAACTTTTCGCAAGGTTTCCTGCTGGCACTCCGGGCAAGTGGTTAGGGAATCTTCCGAAAAAGATTGGTATTTTTCAAATTCATTTTCACAATGATCGCAGTGATAGGTATAAACAGGCATAATAAAAACCCTCAAACAATGGTTAAATGCAACATTGGATTATAGCGCGCTTGAAAATAATTGACAAGGCTTGGGATTTAAGAAGCAAACGACCAGTTAAAGTAAATTTTCTGGCAGATGCCCCCACTCAGGGGGTAGGCGTTCGAGTAACAACCCGGGTAGCGGTTGGGACAGCGGGTGTAAAGGTTGGGGCGGCGGGTAAATTCCGGGATTGCGCTTCCAGCAGGTAATCGGGTGGGACGTCGGCTGGATCCATATCAAGCAAGGCCTGCCAGTTATCTTTAGCGATGAGCGGGTAGCCAAGATCTTCGTAGATCAGGCCGCGCCAGTAATACAGCTCGGCTAACTGCTCGGGGGATAAGGCAAATTCTGCCCCTTCTTCAATGGCTTCTTTTGCCCCGGAAAACTGCTCCTGGTAATAATAGGCCTGTGCCTTTACCAGGAAGGGTTCAAACCATTCACCAATCCGTTCTATCGGGACCGCGACCCGTTCCAGGGCTCGCTCGTATTCCCCAGTAGCAACCAGAGAAACTGCCCAATAATGGCTCATTTCGTAGAGGGTGCGCTGAATTTGATAGGCTTTCTCAAAATTTGCGAGCGCGTCTGCATGGTTGCCGTAGGCCTGATTGGCACGGCCAAACATATACAGGGCAATCGGGTTGTCTTTGTTCTGGTCGTAGCGCAGGAAAAGGTCCAGGTAGCCGTAACCTTCCAGGGCTTTTCCGTTTTCCACCAGCGCCTGGCCCAAGGTGAGATAATTTTTTACCAGGGTCACATCCAACTGATGGGCTTTTTGAGCCGGTTCCAATGCTTCTTCTGGCTCGCCGAGAGCGAGGTAGGCGGCGGCTAAATAATGCTGGCCAAGCGCGTTCTCGGGGGCAAAGTCCAGCAGCTGCAGGATGAACGGCATGGCCTCTTCTGGTTCGCTGCGATCCAGTCGGAACTCGGCCATCATCAGGTACGCATCCACATATTTGGAATCAATCCCAATCGCTTTGTAAATATCGGCGGCCACGTTGGTAGACGGCAGCATCAGCAACCGGGCTTTTGCCCTACCGAGGTAGGCCGGGGCAAACAGGGAATCTTCCTGCAGAATGAGATCAAAAGATCTTCGGGCGTCTTCCGGGTCTCCAGACAATAGCAAGGCCAGCCCAATATAGTAGCGGATGTCGAGATCATCGTCGGTTTCTTCCAACTGATCGAGGGCTTGCTCGAAAAGGGCAACCGCCTGGCTATAATTGCCGGCATTCAGGCTGCGCAAACCCGCTTCATAGGCTTCATTATTGGGATGGGGTGTATTGACATAGGGCGGAGTGGGGGTGTAGGTTTCGGTGAGCCGGAAGGATAAAGCGGTCGGGCGCAGCGGGTTGTCGGTAGGAACTCCCCCCAGTGGGGTTTGGGTGGGGACGGTAGTGCTGGTAGGCCCTAACATGCCCAGCGGACGGATGGTTGATGTAGGGGCTCCGGACCCGGCCGAATTGGCCCCAGGCTTATAAAATGGATTGCCAAATATACCAATCAGGACCAGCAAAACTGCCATCAGGCCAGTAAATATCAGGGAAACGGCCTGTCCGGCAGGAACTTTGGTGAAGTTTTTTTTGTCGCGGGAGGCGGATTCTCCCGAGGGGTCAAAAATCTCGGGGGCTTCTCGCTGTCGTTCGCCAATGGGGCGGACAGGCTTACGCTGCGTATCTGGCTGCATCGCCCCCAACAAAACCAGGCCGCTGGCGGCGGTTTCGTTGTCCGGATCATACTTGAGGACATTCTCAAGGCAAAAGATGCGTTCTTTGGGGGTATCGACCACGGCACTCATATACAGCCAGACATCCACTCTGGCCTGGTCTTGCCTGAGCAGGCGAGTGAGAAGGTCACGGGCGCGTGCCCGCTGCCCGTTTTGGATGGCGCTTATTGCTTCTTGCAGGATTCGGTCTTCAGACATAGATCACCTTCACTCGTGTTAGCAGTTTAGCATAGCATCAATTTTCGGACAAGCAAAGCAAGGCGAGCGATTTGGCAGGCAAATCAGGCCAAAAGCCCCACTTAGGATTGTCCTTCCCATCCGTAAACAACCCTCAACTACTGGTATAATCTCGGCGTGTCTGAAAAACCAATTCTGCTCCTGATGCTTGGCATCTTGCTGCTCATATTGGCTGGTTGTACCACCCCGGCCGTCCAGGCAACGCTCCCGCCGCTGGAGGGCGCCCAACCCCCGGCGGTTACCCCCTACCTTACCGAAACACCAGCCCGTACCACCTCTCCGACAGCCACACATGCGCCTACCCCCACCTTACCACCGCTGCCGACTCCAACTCCCTATTTGCATACCGTGGTCCAAGGCGATACGATGATCGGGATTGCCGTCTATTTTGGGATCTCTTACGACGAGCTTTCCCTGGCTAACCCGGAGGTGAACCCCAATTTCCTGTCTGTCGGCACCCAGTTGGTGATCCCGCTGCCCGAGGATGATCCCGGGGGAGAAGCCCAGCCCGAAGAAACGGTCCCCGAGGTTCAACCGCTGGAGACCGGCAGAGTGGCTTGTTACCCGCTGCGC
>JAHEGF010000115.1 GCA_024645155.1 Phyllobacteriaceae bacterium
CTTCAGCCGCTTAAGTCGCAGGGCGTCTATGCGATGGAAGATTCGGCCATGATTATCCGGGTCAAATTCATGACGCGCCCAGGTGACCAGTTCGTTACCCGAAAGGTCGTGTATGCAGCCATTCGCGAGTTGTTCGAGCAGGAAGGCATCACATTTGCCCATCGCGAAGTGACAGTACGCCTGGCTGACGGCAAGGATCCGGACAAGCTGACACCGGAAGAGCGGGAGGCTGTGGCCGGGTCTGTGCGCGCTGCCATGGAGCAGGAAGGCGCCAAGCCTGCTGCAGCCAATGACGGCCAGTAACGGGTCCCTGGGCAAGGAACAGAAAACGCCCGCCACGAATGGCATCGACACCACCACGCCGTTTGGGCGGTTGACGATGCCGTTTCTTGCCAGGCTTTTCTGGTTTGGTGCAACAGCGAAACGTCTTCCCCGCATGGTCCGCAAATTTGTCCGGAAAAGATACGCGCGCTACCGTCCCGGACCTTTTGACCGCGAAGTCGAAGGCATCAGGTTTCGCCTATACCCGGCGGAGAACCATTCCGACCGGACGATTGCCGGTCGCGGAGAACTGCCGGAAATCCCTGAACGCGCGATGCTTTCGCCCTTTATCAAACCGAAGATGACATTTGTCGATATTGGCGGGAACATCGGTGTCTACAGTCTCTTTGTCGCGCAACAGACCGGTAACAACGCCCATATCATTTCCATTGAGCCACACCCGCGAACATTCGAAAAGCTCGTATTCAATTGCCTTGTCAATGATTTCGGTTCAATCCGGTGTGTCAAATGTGGCATTGGGCCGGCCCCAGTCGATGCAGAGCTTTACTCCGATGGGGGTGGCAATATCGGCGGTGCTTCCATGCTGCGCGAAGCCTCCGGCGACAAGGTGGCGATCAAGGTTCCGGTACGACCCTTGGCTGACGTGCTTTTTGAAGCGGGGGTCGGATCGGTCGACCTGCTCAAGATAGATATCGAGGGTTTTGAAGATCGTGCCCTGGCCGGCTTTTTCGACGATCAGGCGTGCCGGGCACTTTTCCCCAAGGCCATATTGATTGAAACCGTACACCGCCATCTTTGGGAACATGACATGATCGAACGGTTATTGATGTGTGGTTACCGGGAATGCGGCGCAACCGATGAAAATATTCTGCTGGAGCATTGCTCTTAGGCTCTGACTTGGCAATTGTGTCGCATTGAACAAAGGGGACAATGTGAACGCAGGTCAAAGCATCAGGATTGGCGGGGCGAGCGGCTTTTGGGGTGAGGCCGCCTATGCCACGCGTCAATTGCTTGCTGCCGGTTCGCTTGACTATATTGTCTATGATTACTTGGCCGAGATTACCATGTCGATCATGGCGCGGGCGCGCGCCAAGGATGCAGCGCTCGGTTACGCCACCGATTTTGTGACATCTGCGATGGCACCGAACCTGACCGAGATTTCAAGACTTGGTATCAAGGTCATATCCAATGCCGGTGGCGTCAATCCGAACGCCTGCGCCGATGCGTTGCGCGAAACGATTGCGCGGGCCGGTGTTCATCTGGATATTGCAGTTGTTTCCGGAGATGATCTCCTGTCCAGGGCAGAAGAGTATGCGGCTGCGCAAACACGGGAAATGTTTTCAGATGAGGCATTTCCGGATCCGGCCGCCATTGCGTCAGTCAATGCATATCTCGGAGCATTTCCGATCGCGAAGGCGCTCGATGAGGGTGCCGATATCGTTATTACCGGACGCTGTGTCGACAGCGCAGTGACACTTGGCGCTTGCATCCATGCTTTCGGCTGGAATCCGGCCGATCTGGATTGTCTCGCTGCAGGTTCGCTTGCCGGGCACATCATCGAATGCGGACCGCAGGCGACAGGTGGCAACTTTACCGATTGGCGTGACGCTGGCGACACCACCAACATCGGATATCCGATTGTCGAAATTGAACAGAGCGGCCGGTTTACGGTGACAAAACCGGACAACACGGGCGGGCTGGTTTCGCGAGCGACCGTTTGCGAACAGATGCTCTATGAGATTGCAGACCCGCGAGCCTATGTGCTTGCCGACGTTGTATGTGATTTTTCGCACGTTGAAATCGGCGAAACTGGCAAAAACATGGTGCGGGTCGGGGGAGCGCGCGGCTACCCCGCGACAGACAGATACAAGGTCAGCGCAACGTATTCGGACGGCTTTCGCGGTGGGCAGGTTCTGACGTTCAACGGCTTTGAGGCACGCGCAAAGGCGCAAGCATTCGCCGACGCCGTAATTGCCCGGTCGCGGGCCCTGCTTCGGCAGGCAAATGCCCCGGAATTCAGCGAAGTCAGTATCGAGGCATTGGGCGGAGCATCAGGCGGCGGCCAAGGGTATGAGGAAATCATGCTCAAGATCGCGGTGCGCCATCCCGAAGCACGGGCCGTCGGCCTGTTCTTGAAAGAACTCGTGGGAATGGCATTGGCATCGCCGCCCGGATTGGCGTTTTTTACTGGTGGCGGCAGGCCAAGGCCTTCACCGGTCGTGCGGCTGTTTTCTTTCCTGAGTAGCAAGGCGTCGGTACCGGTCTCGGTAACTCTCAATGGCAAATCCGTTCCGTTTGCAGAACGGCCGGCTACGGTCAGCATTGGCAACCGCGAAGCCGTCGTCCCGCCACCACAGCCGCCGGAGGGCAAGGAACTGGTCACCGTACCATTGATCGACCTTGCCTATGCGCGCTCCGGCGATAAGGGAGACGATGCCAACATCGGTGTGATTGCCCGTCAGCCGGAAAATCTCCAATGGATCTGGCAGGCTTTGACAACGCAGGCAATTGCGGCCCGTTTTGCGCCATTCCTCAAGGGACATGTCGATCGCTACTATTTGCCAGGCACACACTCGATGAACATCGTGCTGCACAATGTGCTGGGCGGAGGCGGAGTTGCGTCCCTTCGCAATGATGCGCAGGGAAAGGGATATGCGCAAATGCTTCTGGCACTGCCGGTACCCGTTCCACGCGATCTCGCTGCCAATGCATACCGAAAGTCTGTGCCATGAATAATTTCCGTTCGCGCATCAATTCCTCGTCGGAAGAGTTTGCAGCAAATCGCCAGGCGATGCTCGCATTGGTAGACAAGTTGCGCAGTATTGAGGCCCGCGCCGAATCATTGTCGGAAAAGCGCAGGCCCCGCTTCGAAGAACGCGGTCAATTGACACCGCGGGAAAGGGTTGCCCGGCTGCTTGATCCGGGCATGCCGTTCCTCGCACTGCATACGCTTGCCAACTATCTCGTGGAGGACACCAACCCCGACACCAGCGTTCCAGGTTCTTCCCTGATTGCCGGTATCGGGTTTGTGTCGGGTGTTCGCTGCATGGTGTGGGCGGATGACAGCGGAATAAAGGCAGGTGCCATGTCGGCCATGAGCCTGCCGGTCGGCATCAGCATTCAGGATATGGCATACCGGCAGAAATTGCCGCTAATTCATCTTGTCGAAAGCGCGGGCGCAAACCTGATGGAATACAGGGTGGAAGGCTGGGCTCGCGGTGGCGGGATATTTCGCAATTTGGCGCGCCATGGTGCTGCCGGCATTCCGACACTTGCGGTCCTTCATGGTCCATCAACTGCCGGCGGAGCATACATGCCCGGCCTCAGCGACTACGTGATCGGTATTAGAAAGAACGGCATGGCCGCACTGGCCGGCGCTGCCCTGACCCGGGCAGCAACCGGCGAAGTTGCCAGTGACGCCGATCTTGGCGGCGCCGAAATGCACGCATCGGTTTCTGGCCTTGTCGAGTATCTTGCCGATGATGACGCTGATGGCATTGCCATGGCACGCAACGTGATCGCCTCGATTGACTGGAACAAGTCGCTGCCGGCGCGCCCCGGTAAAGCCTATTCAGAACCTTTGAAACCGACTGACGAGTTGGCCGGTGTCGTGCCGGTCGACAACAAGATTGCCTATGACGTTCGCGAGGTTATTTGCCGGATTGTCGATGGTTCGCAATTCGTCGACTTCAAACCGGCATACGGTCCCGGCACGGTCTGCATCCAATCGCAGATATACGGACAGGCCTGCGGAATTGTCGGCAACAACGGTCCAATTGATCCGGCCGGCGCAACCAAGGCCGCGCAATTTCTCCAACTGTGCGACCAGTCGGGCCTGCCGGTCGTGTTCCTCCATAATACGACCGGCTACATGGTGGGTACCGAATATGAACGCGCCGGCATGATCAAGCATGGATCCAAAATGATTCAGGCCGTCACAAATATCCGGGTTCCCAAGATCGCGCTATATATTGGGTCCAGTTACGGTGCGGGAAATTATGGCATGTGCGGGATTGCCTACGACCCGGATTTCCTGTTCGCCTGGCCGAATTCGACGACCGGCGTAATGGGCGGTGCACAGGCCGCGCGCACCATGAGCCAGGTGATGGCCGCTGCTGCCAAACGCCGCAACACTGAATTCGGGGCAAAGGAAATGGAAATGCAGGAGCAGAGGATCATTGAACATTTCGACCGCCAATCAGGCGCGTTTTACACATCCGGTCGAATTCTCGATCACGGGGTCATTGATCCAAGAGACACCCGCCGGGTCATCGGGTTTGCGCTTGAAACCTGCTGGGAGGCTCGCAATCGGCAACTCAACGCAAACGCCTTCGGCGTTGCCAGGATGTGAATAAGGCCATGCCGGATCTTCCTACCTACCAGGCACTTGATCTCCAATCCGCAGGCCCTTGGCTGACGGTCTGGTTCAATGAGCCGGAAAAACGCAATCCGCTGACTGCATCGCGTATGAGTGACCTTGATGCCTTGTGCGCTCTGCTGGAAACAAGGCGGGATATCCGGGGCGTCACATTTCGCGGCCGCGGCGGCATTTTTTGTGCCGGCGGCGATCTCAAATATTTTGAAACGATTTCCAAGGAGGAGGCGCCGCGCGCGGATATTTTTGCAATGAGCGCCGGTGCTGGAGCATTGTTTGACCGCATCGACCAGTTGCCGCAGGTTGTCGTCATGGTTGTTGAAGGTGGTGCAGTGGCCGGAGGGATCGGCCTTGCCTGTGCCGGCGATATCACGATTGTTGAAAGTTCCGCGCGGTTTTCGCTGACAGAAACAAAACTGGGGCTGTCCGCCGCACAAATAGCGCCGTTCATTGTGCGACGTACCGGGCTACCGGTAGCACGACGCCTGATGCTGACCGCACGGACATTTGATGGTGATGAAGCGGGCCGGATTGGTCTGGCTGACCATGTATGCGGCAGCGACAAAGCACTCACCGGCACCGAAGCCGCAATCCGCCACGATGTTCTGCAATGCGCGCCCGGAGCAATTGCCGAGACAAAAAAGCTGCTTCGGGAAATCGATGGCAGGACGCGCGCTGAGCAGATCGATATTGCTGCTGAATGCTTTGCCGGCCGGATATTGAGCGCGGAAGGCAAGGAGGGGGTCGCTGCATTCTTGCAACGGCGAAAACCGTCCTGGAATGCCGGAGGGCAGGGCACGTGAGTTTCGGGAGCATTCTGGTCGCCAACCGCGGCGAAATTGCTTGCCGGATCATGCGTACCGCCAGTTCTCTCGGCTTACGGACGGTCGCCATCTACTCGGAACCCGATGCCGCAGCCTTTCACGTAAAAATGGCCGACGACAGTGTTTGCGTGGGGCCGGGTGCGGCTGGCGAAAGCTACTTGTCCATAGAGCGGATTTTGCAAGCGGCCCAAAAAACCGGAGCGGAATCTGTTCATCCGGGATACGGATTTCTTTCGGAAAATGCCGATTTCGCCAATGCCGTGACTGATGCCGGACTGGTTTTCATCGGACCTCCAGCAAAAGCGATCGCCGCGATGGGCAACAAGGCTGAAGCAAAGCGGCTGATGACGGATGCCGGGATTCCCTGCGTGCCCGGATACCATGGCAAAAACCAGTCAGACGAGGCACTTGCCGAAGCGGCGGCGCGGATCGGTTTTCCGGTCATGATCAAGGCCGTTGCAGGCGGTGGCGGCCGGGGCATGCGTATCGTAGAAACGGCAGGCGCGCTGGCAAATGCAGTAAAGCTGGCACGTTCGGAAGCCGCAAATGCCTTCGGTAACGGCGATTTGATGCTCGAGAAGGCGCTTGTATGCCCGCGCCACGTCGAGATGCAGATTTTCTCGGATGTCCACGGCAATTTCGTCCATCTCGGGGAACGGGACTGTTCGGTCCAACGGCGTCATCAAAAAATCATTGAAGAAGCACCATGCCCGGTATTGAGCGACGAACTCCGCGACGAAATGGGTAAGGCAGCCATCAACGCCGCCCGTGCGATCGGTTATACCGGGGCCGGGACCGTAGAGTTTCTGCTTGACGATGACGGCGCGTTCTATTTCCTGGAAATGAACACGCGGCTGCAGGTTGAGCATCCGGTGACCGAGATGATTACCGGCATCGACCTTGTTGCGCTCCAAATTGCCGTCGCCGGTGGTGGCAGGCTCGGCTTTTCCCAGGACGATGTGAAACTGACCGGGCACGCTGTCGAGGCCCGTTTGTATGCAGAAAATCCGGCACAGGACTTTCTGCCGTCAGCGGGGCCTGTAGCGCTGTGGCGGCCGCCTGACGGAGCAGGCATCCGTGTCGATGGCGGCATTACGACCGGCAGTGAAGTTTCTCCCTTCTATGATCCGCTGCTTGCAAAAATTGTCGCGTGGGGAGAGACCCGTGAAATTGCCCGGATGCGCCTTGTTCACGCGCTAGGTCAAACGGCAATCCATGGACCTGCCACCAACCGCGATTTCCTGATCTCGGCGTTGACTAGCCCCGGATTTTCCGGAGGCAATGCAACAACAGGATTTGTCTCCGAGTTTCTCGCAGGCGGGATCGCATTGCCTGAGGAAGACAGGATTTTCAAAGCTGCATCCTTGGCAGCGGTTTTGTGGTTTGTTTCGGAAAGGGAAGCGGCATATGCCTGTGCCGGCCTGGTTTCGCCAATGCTTGCAAACTGGTCGAGTGCACACCATCCCGGTTCGCGCCATTCATTTGCATACGGCGATCTGCAGTTTCATTTGGCCGTGGCCGCCGATAACGAGCGGCACACCATCAAATGCGGCAACCGGGAAATAGTGATAACGCTTGTTGAACGGCAGTCCGATACCACCAGGTTCCGTTTGAATCAATACATGATTGATGTGTCGTATCACATTGACAGTGAACGTATTATTCTGTCTGACACCACGCAGACTTTTCAGTTTGCGAATTCCGGAAGCTCGGCAATTGCTGGCGCGCAGAGAGATTTGCCGGGCCGGGTCACAGCTCCGATGCACGGCCGGATCGTCGAGCTTTTTGCAGAAACCGGGCAGGCAGTTGCACCCGGCGATCGTCTTGCCGTACTGGAGGCAATGAAAATGCAGCACCAGGTAAATGCCGGCTCGGCGGGTATCGTGACTTCGGTTCATGCCAAGCCTGACATGCAGGTTGCCGCAGATGATCTCCTGTTTGAAATTGAGGTCACCGAAGACCGGCAGGAGCAACTATGAGATCGAAAAAATGAAATCACCAATATGCGCCATGCTCGGTATCGAGTTCCCGCTTCTTGCATTCAGTCATTGCCGCGATGTCGTAGCGGCAGTCTCGAAGGCAGGCGGCATGGGTGTGTTTGGTGCGGTAAAATACACGCCGGAAGAACTGCGTCGCGAACTGGAATGGATCGACAACAATTGCAACGGCAAACCTTACGGCGTCGATCTGATCATCCCCAATGCCATGCTCGGGAAAGGCGATGCCTTTGACGCGGCCGCACTTGTTGCCTCACTACCTGAAGAGCACAAATCATTTGCTGCCAGGCTTTTGGAAGATAGCGGCGTTGACGCAAGTGATCTGGACGAGCGCCGTGCCGGCGTCGTCCGCTTTGCGCAGAACCTTGGCGAAGCGGGGGCAGGTGAATTGCTCGATGTTGCCTTCTCATTTCCGATCCGCCTGATCGCCAATGCTCTTGGCGCCCCGCCGCCAAACATGATCGCCATGGCCAAGGCGCGTGCCGTGCCGATAGCGGCGCTGGTCGGAGCCAAAGAGCACGCAATCACGCAAATTGACGCTGGCGTCGATATACTGGTTGCCGCTGGAGGTGAAGCGGGCGGCCATTGCGGTGACGTATCGACAATGGTGCTGGTTCCCGAGGTGGTGTCTGTGGCAGGGAACACTCCGGTTCTTGCTGCCGGTGGCATTGTCACCGGATCGCAGATGGCGGCAGCCATGGCAATGGGTGCTGCGGGCGCATGGTGCGGGTCCGTGTGGCTGACGACAACAGAGGGCGAGCCAAGCCCGACAATCAAACAGAAAATGCTCGATGCCAGTTCGCGTGATACGGTTCGTTCGCGTTCACGCACCGGTAAACATTCACGTCAGTTGCGCTCGCCCTGGACCGATGCCTGGGACGGCACCGGTGCTCCCGATGCGCTGCCGATGCCGTTGCAGTCGCTGGTGAGCGAACCGGCTTTGCTGAAAATCGAGAAGCTGGCGGAATCCGGAAATAAGGGTGCTGCCCAACTCGCTACATATTGGGTCGGGCAGGGTGTCGGTTTGATGAACCAGACAATGTCTGCCGCCGCCGTGGTCCAGGATTTCAAGGAAGATTTTCTACGCGCTTACGAGCGATTGACGCTGGCGCTCGAGGTCGATCAGTAATGCAGCAGGCAATTGATTTTCTGGACGAATCCGAAACCCTTTCGACTTTGCTTGAAACGATTTCCGATCACGACTGGCAAACGCAGACGGCATTCAAGAATTGGACCGTCAATGACGTTCTGGTCCATTTGCACTTCTGGAACATGGCAGCGGACCTGTCATTGAATGACAGCGACGCGTTTGCCGCGCTGTTTGGTGAACTTGCCAGCGCCATGCAACAGGGCGGATTACGCCCGTTCGAAAACGCGAAGATAAGAGAACGCGGAACAGAATTGCTGCACGTCTGGCAGGACCGGTATCGGGACATGGCCGAAAGATGGTCGGATCTCGACCCCAAAACGCGTGTCAAATGGGCCGGGCCCGACATGTCGGTACGTTCCTCGATGACAGCCAGGCAAATGGAAACCTGGTCCCACGGCCAGGAGGTGTTTGACCTGTTTGGCAAAGTCCGCGAGGAAAAGGATCGCATCCGCAACGTAGTCATCCTCGGCATAAATACATTTCAGTGGAGTTTCAAAGTTCATGGAATGGAGCCGCCCGGCGAGATGTCGTATTTGACGTTAGCGGCTCCTTCCGGCGTGATTTGGAATTTCGGCGAGTCCAACCACGGCAACACCATTACCGGATCAGCGGTGGAATTCTGCCAGGTTGTAACGCAAACACGGAATGTGGCCGACACGGGCCTGGTCATGACAGGCGCTTGCGCGCAGGCCTGGATGGAGAATGCACAATGCTTTGCTGGCCCTCCGGAACAGCCTCCGGCGCCTGGCACCCGGGCTCCGAAATAGCGGCAGGTCAGGTTTCCTTCTGAGAACCGTGTCGACCTTTGAAATATCGCTGTATGTTTTGAAGTCAATTCGTGAAGATCAATCGGGGGTTTTCCGCATGTGGGGAAGTGTTCTTCGCTCAGGAATCTGCTAATGGCGAAACGTCATGAAACGTTCGATACTTGTCCTGATGGGTACTTATAACGGCGCGAAGTTTCTTGGCGATCAGATTGATTCCATCGCCAATCAAACTGAGCCGAATATCAATCTGCTGGTATCCGACGACGGATCGAACGACGGAACTCCCGAACTTCTCAATAGCGTGCAAAAAACCTGGGATAAGGGGCAAGTGACAATTCTCGGCGGGCCACAAGAAGGCTTTCCGGAAAACTACCGGCAACTGATTTTGGAATCCGGTAGCGATCATGATTACTACGCATACAGTGATCAGGA
>JAHEGF010000356.1 GCA_024645155.1 Phyllobacteriaceae bacterium
GAAAGGTCGCCGTGGCCGCGCGCCTCGGCAATGGCATCAATGATCCGCGGGCGCTCGTTTTGCTGGCGCCACTGCAACTCCTCCTTCAGCGCAGCAAATCCGCCAGCTGTCATCGGTACTTTTGTCGGTGCCATCTTCCCGTTCCTTGTTGTGCGCTTTGTCCTCCGGGCGCGTTAAACATTTCCCGTCAGACAAAAAGAAAACGGCTCCCGGAGCAAATGCCACGGAACCGCTGAATTTCGACACAGCGCATAACAGATAACAGGGTCATTTGATACCCATAATTGAAACTGTGGCTGTCACAAGGCCGATGCCGCCTGGCTGTTCTCCATATCCGGCAGCAATGGTTCGCCGCTGTCGTCGCCTTCGAGGATTGCATCGATTGTCTTCTTGGCACCGGCAGCATTTTCCAGGTCGCACACAACCACGATTCCCCCGGTAACGAGTTCGATGACCAGCGTACCGCTTCCGGTAAGGTAGCCGCCGATACCGCGGCGAATGCGCGTGCTGCGGATCATCGGATAGGGAATTTCGATCGCCTCTGCGCGCGGAAACCCGCGATGAACGTAAAGCGCTTGCGCCATTGGCTGAAGCTTGACGGTGTAGTTCCGTAGAATCGCATGCGCGAGCATGACGGGGGTACCCAATGCAAGGATCACCAGACCAAGGCGGAACAGTGCCCCGTCACTCCGGCCGGTAATCCAAAGAAAGGCAAGCAATGCCGCATAGCCCGCGATGACCACGGCCGTCGGTAAAAACAGCGCCCTGCGCGCAGGACCGAAACCACCGGCCCCCGCGATCTCCGGATTGTCGTTGACTGCGCGAATCAGCATACCCTCGTTCCGTGTCATGACAGGATACACCGGATAGCAGCCATGGCATACCGCCTGCCAGTCGTGTAACGGGGTTGGCATGCAGGATTCGCCACAGACCAAACCGTCGCTTGTTCTGGTTCTTGCGCTGTGGGTGGCCGGACTGGGCGCCGCTGCGCAATTTGCCAAGGTCAGTGTGATCTTTCCCGAATTGCAGGCACATTATCGCGATGCCGGCCCCGAACTGGGACTGCTGGTTTCACTGATCGGCTTTCTGGGCATCGGTCTGGGCCTGATGGCAGGTCTCATCGTAGCGCGGTTCGGGTTCCGGCGACTGTTGATCGCCGCGCTGTTGCTGGGAGCCGCGGTCTCTGCCTTTCAAGGCACGTTGCCGGCTCTACCGGTCATGCTTGCCAGCCGGCTGGTTGAAGGCGCGTCACATTTGGTAATCGTCGTTGCCGCCCCCACACTCATCGCATTGTCCAGTTCCGGCCGATTTCGTGCGATGGCGATGACTTTGTGGAGCACCTTTTTCGGCGTTTCCTTTGCACTGGTCGCGTGGTTCGGCATTCCACTGGTCAGGGAACACGGTTTGCAAAGCCTGTTCATTGTCCACGGAGCATCCATGCTGTGCGCCGCTATTGTGCTTGCGCTCTTGTTGCCACGGGTTGAGACCGGTTCCGGCGGCGAACAGCTCGACTTGGCAAAAATCCTGCGGCTGCATCTGCAAACCTACGGCTCACCCTCTGTCGCAGCGCCCGCCTACGGCTGGCTGTTTTACACCCTGACTTTCGTTTCACTTCTGACCATTTTGCCGGAATTTGTACCGCCGGAAAACCGGGCGTTCGTGGCGGGCGCTATGCCGCTTGCCAGTATCGCCGTATCGTTAATTTGCGGTGTCGTGTTCCTGCCTCGTTTTTCAGCCGTGCGCACCGTCATGGCAGGGTTTGCGGTTTCGATCTGCGTCCTGCCGTTTTTGTTGTCGGCGGCGGACAAATCATGGGCCTGTATCACTTTGTTCGGTGCACTTGGCCTTGTTCAGGGATCAACCTTCGCTGCGGTACCTCAACTCAACAATTCCGTCCCTGCACAGGCCCACGCCAACGGCGCGCTGGCGCAAATGGGAAATCTCGGCAACACCTGCGGCACTCCGGCTATTCTGGGTTTGCTGGCGGCGTTCGGATTTCACGGCCTGGTGTGGGCGGCAGGTGCCTGTTTTATTGCGGGCATAGCAATTCATTTGGCAATGGGCGTCCGCAGGCGGACGGTCACAACCTGACACTCAATGCCGGATTCCGGCAACCCGGTCCGGCATCTGCCGGTCGTTGGAAATTTGTGTGATCTGGTCAGCATATTCGGCACATCCGCGATGGCCGTTGATGCTAAGTGTATAGATGCCGGTCTCCACCCGGTCGAACCAGCCATAATGGTTGTCTGCCATGATCCGGCGTGCATTCTCGACACCAGCCTGCCGCGCCACAACTGCCGCTTTCGCCCGCCCGGCTTTCCGCAAGAAGTTGAGGCATCGCAAAGCATCCTGCCGGTAAGCGGTTACCAAGCCAGTTCTCGTTGATCCTCCCCTATTCGGATCACCGGCTAGTCGTGCAAATTCCTTCAGCAGCTTTGCCTGGTGCCGTGGCATTTTGCGGGGAGTGTACGGTGCCGGATCGAGCGGCACCTCGACATGGCCGTCCTTCATTCTGATGGTCATCAGCCCCAGTCCCAACCGCCGGCACAGGTGCAGGTTTTTTCTGAGCGAAACAGCAAAGTTCCGGCCAGACCCGCGCGGTACCGCGACATAAACCACATCGGTAATGCGCTGCCGGTCGACTGCCTGGTGGAAAAGCGACAGCGAAAACCCGGTCTTCAGTTCGACGACCAGCGGCTCTTCGTCATTGCGGACCGCAACGATATCTGCCGAGCCGACTTCGCCCTTGACCTCATATCCCTGGCCTTCAAGCAGTCTCTTGACCGGCGCATAAAGATCGGTTTCGCGGATATTCTTCTTTGGCATTCCCTAGTGATGCCATTAAATTCTAAACAAACCGCAAGCGCGGCGGCAATGTTTCAGGCACACAAATGCGTCATCGCGCTTGTTGCCACGTGAAGACCGCCTACATTGAGCAGATGAAAAACCTCATCTACCCTTTGCTTTTTCTCCTGATGACGACAGCCGCGTCGGCATCTTCGGAGCCAACAATCATCCAGACTGAAAA
>JAHEGF010000116.1 GCA_024645155.1 Phyllobacteriaceae bacterium
GGTCGCCCTGATAGCCGAGAAAGGCGTTTGAGAAATGGGCGAATGACAGTCCGGCCCAGGCCGGGGCGAAACTCGGATCAGCCTTCGTGGAAAGCTCGAACAGCGATCGTGCCTCGGCGGTGTCAGCGGCCGTGAAGCGGTAGATGTGCCACAGCCCCCTTTGATAGAGGCCCCATGCATCGAGGTTGTCGGGCGCCGCGCGATGCGCGCGATCCCGCTCGGCACCGCCCAGTTCCGGTTCGATCGCGGCAACGATTGTTTGCGTGATCTCGTCCTGCACCACGAAAATGTCCTCGAGATCACGGTCGTATTTCTCCGCCCAGACATGATTGCGGGATAGCGCATCGATCAACTGGGCGGTGACACGGATCCGGGATCCGGCCTTGCGGATACTGCCTTCAAGGACATATCGCACGCCAAGTTCCGCAGCGATGCGTTGTACGTCTGTGGCTTGACCCTTGTAGGTGAAGCTCGAATTGCGGGCGATAACGAACAGGCTGCGGAAGCGCGACAATTCGGTGATGATGTCCTCGGAAATACCATCCGAGAAGTATTCCTGTTCGGGATCGCCTGACATGTTTTCGAATGGCAGCACCGCGATCGACGGTTTGTCGGGCAGTGTCAAGGATGCCCCGCCAGATGATTTTTCCTTCTCGTCCATGGCTTTTTGGGGGCCGGCCGTAACCGCAACGCTGTAGGCCCGGATGGGGCGGGAGATATTCTTCAGTTTCTGTTCGCCAAGGAAGCTGCACTTAAATTCCGTCCGGCCCTCGATGTGATCATATGCGGTACCGGAAATGCAGATGCCACCGGGCTTTGACAACTGCTCCAATCGTGCCGCCACATTGACGCCGTCGCCGAAAATGTCTTCACCTTTTACGACCACATCACCGAGATTGATGCCAAAGCGATAGCTGATCCGCCTGCTTTCGGGAACATCAGCTTCCCGGACCGGCATGGCGCGCTGGATATCGACTGCGCAGCTTACAGCTTCGACGACCGAAGGGAACTCCACCAGGATACCGTCGCCCATCTCCTTGATGATACGTCCATGATACCGTTTGAAAGCAAGATCGATGAATTCACGGCGATGGGCATTCTGGCGCTTGATGGTTCCGACCTCGTCGGCTTCCATCAAACGTGAATAACCGACCATGTCGGCTGCAAGTATCGCGCTCAGGCGACGCTCCATCGACCAATCCCTCCGAATTCAGACCGGACCGCCACAACAATGCCATCTACAGGACGGCATGTCGACGGCGGCGATATCTTCACATTCGCTTCTTGCAGATATTGCAACTTGCCGGTGCCGCGGGGCGAAGACGAAGGGAGCCGGGATGACGGGTGTGAGGTGGTAGCGAAAAAGGTGCGCGTGGTGACGATGATGCTCTGTTCGACGCCTTTTGCCTCCACTCAAAAAGGAGGGGCAAGGGCGGGGTGGGAGCATGGCAGCGCGGCGGGAATTGGGCCTAGACGTGTTTCAGGCCGTGGCGTTCCAGAAGCCCGGTCAGCATCTCGCGGGCTTCGGTGCGGTGTTTCCAGTGGATCCGGCGCGCCGCTTCGCCGTCGCCGCGCACGATCGCTTCGTAGAGGGCGCGATGGTCTTCGTTGGATTTCGTCGGCATCGGGCGCATTTGCAGGGTCATCGCGCGTGCCCGGCGCACCTGGTCGTTGAAGTTGGAGACGATGGCCTCGATGCGGCTGTTGCCGCCAAGGCGGACCAGTTCCTCGTGGAAGGCGGCATCACCCCTGGCCCAACCTTCGCGGTCGTCGGCGGCAACGCTCGCCTCCATATCGGCAATGCTTGATGCCAGCCTGGACAGTTCGGTGGTGGAATAATTGCGGTTGGCGGCACGATAGGCGGCGAGGCTTTCAAGTTCGGTCAGGACTTCATAGATCTCGTGCATGTCTTGCGGCGAAAGCGCCGATATCCGGACACCGCGGCGCGGGCGCACTTCAAGAAGTCCCTGGGTTTCGAGTATGAGCGTCGCTTCGCGCACCGGTGTGCGCGACATGCCGAGCCGTTCGGCCAGTTCGGTTTCCAGGTGATCCGAACCGGCTGCCAGTTCGCCCGAAAAGATCAACTCGCGGATATCTTCGACGGCACGAAGACTTTGCGGCTTGGCTTTCAGGTCCTGCGGCACGTCAGATCTCCAGTTTTCGGCGCTCCGCCGCCGAACGGTAAACCAGTTCCTCTATCTCCATAACACGCAAATATTCCGCGGCGGAATTTTCAAATTCGCCTTTCCCCAGCAGGCCGCGGATCACGTGATTCTGCAGTTCGTGAACGCAATCACCAGCAAAACCCGGCCAGTCGCGCGGTGCCAGCAGCGTTTCGCCCGCGATTTCGCCGAAACGGCGAAGAGTGACCGAACCGTCGCCGAGCAGCGTCAGGGTACCGGCGGTTCCCTCGATGAGCGCTTCGCCGAAAGTCAGGCGATGATTGGTAGAGGCGTGATCGAGATGGCGGTTGCCGTCAAATACCGCGCGCACGCCGCCAGCGTAATCAAACACGACATAGGCCGCGTCCTCGCCGGCGATGACCGGGTTCATTCGCCGGATATCCGCGTAAACCGCCGTGGCATCGCCTAGCAGGAACCGGAATGTGTCGATCCAGTGCACGGCGGTTTCGTGCACCAGCAGGCGCTCCATGGTCTGGAAATAGGGTTGCCGGTCGAGATAGGCTTCCGGTCCCTGTCCGTCGCCGGTGCGCAGCCTGAACGTTGCCTGGTGAACGTCACCGATTGCACGCGCTTTGATGGCGCGCGCCATTTCGCGATACCATGGCTGGAAGCGGAAATTCTCGTGGACGATCAGCGGAGTGCCCGCTTCGGCTGCAAGCTGAACGGCTTTTTTTGCCTCTTCAATGGTCCCGCAAAACGGTTTCTGGCAGATGATGGCCTTGACGCCTGCGTCAAGTGCCGTGCGGATCGCTGCGGGATGGGATTGCGGCGGCGTGATGATGTCGAGCAGATCGGGTCTGGTGTCGCGAAGCATTGCGTCCAGCCCGGAAAATGCCGGAGCTCCCGACTTTTGTGCTTTTGCCAGATCGCTGTCGGCGACACCGACAAGCTCGGCCGCATTCATCCGGCGCCAGGAATCATGATGAAAATGGCTGAAATATCCAGCGCCGAGGCACGCCACACGTATGGCGCCGCCGTTCATGCGAAGGCAGCGAGCGCTTCCAGGGCGGCAGTGGCTGCATCCTGTGTACTGCAATTGCCGCCAAGATCGCGCGTCGTCCCGCTGCCATCGGAAATTGCCCGGTCGACCGCAAAACGCAATGCCGCGCCGTCTTTGGACATCGCCGCTATTTCGTGCCTGGTCCCAAGCCATTCGAGCATCATTGCTGCCGACAGGATCATGGCAAAAGGATTGGCCACTCCGCGACCGGCTATGTCAGGTGCGGAACCGTGACAGGGCTGGAAAACAGCGTGATGCTCGCCGATGTCGGCGGATGGTGCGAGGCCCAAACCGCCCATGATGCCGGCACCGAGGTCCGACAGGATGTCGCCGAACATGTTCTCGGTCACCAGGACATCGAACACCCAGGGCCGTTCGACCATCCAAAGCGCCGTGGCGTCGACATAGGCATGATCAGCTGACAGGTCCGGATGGCGTTTGGCCTCGGCATCGAAAATCTCGCGGAAAAACGCAAACGCGCGAAACACATTGGCCTTGTCGACGCAGGTCACCTTACCGGGCCCGCTGCCGGCAACTTTGCGCTGCCTGGCCAGTTCGAAGGCAAACCGGAAAAGCTTTTCACTGGTCGCTCGCGTGATGACCAGCGTTTCGCGGGCTTCATCAACGCTCACGTCACCGCGGCCCTGGCTGTAAAACAGGCCTTCGGTGCTTTCCCGGATCAGGACAAAATCGATCGCCTGGCCGCCGTCAAGCTTCAGGGGAGAACGCTGGCCGGGAACAATGCGTACCGGACGCACACCGGCAAACAAATCAAGTTCGCGGCGCAGGTCGATTTGCGGTGAAATTTCGGTTCCGTCCTCGTAACGTACTGCGGGCAATCCCATTGCCGACAGCAGGATCGCATCACTTTGCCGCGCCAGCTTCAGCGATTCCTGCGGCAATGCCACGCCGGTTTTCGCGTAATGCGCCGCACCGGCGGGTGCATAAGTGAAATTCAACGCATAGTCCGCGTTTGCACCGGAAATCTGCGCAAGAATATCCACTGTCGGTGCGGTTATCTCCGGACCGATCCCGTCGCCTTCAAACACGGCAATTTCAAATGTTTTGGCCATCGTTCCCCTTGGCGCGATTGTTGCGGGATTCCGGTCCGCAAGTCGAGCATTTCTTCCAGTTCAGGCAAATTGACAACGTATTGAATAACGTATACATAAATTTTTGCAACACAAAATGCATTGTATGGGAGCATGAAATGAAAACCTCACTTAAGATAATCGCAGCCGCGACCGCCGCGTTTGGCATGTTCGCAACCGCTGCCAGCGCACAGACGGTTTTGAAATTCAGTCATACCGACAATCCGGGAGGCTCCAGGCAGGCTGCCGCGGAAGTATTTGCAGGGAAGGTCGCGGAATACACGGAAGGTCGCTACGAAATCCGGATTTTCCCGTCGGGCCAGTTGGCCAACGATCCCAAGGCGATCGAACAGCTCCAGCTTGGTGGTGTCGATTTCACGGTTTCGGCAACCGGATCCTACGCGACCCATTTGACGACGCTGAACCTCACAGCCATGCCGTTCCTTGTCGACACCTATGAACAGGGCTGGGCTTTCTACGACAATTCGGAATGGCTGCAGGCCGAGTTTGCAAAGTTGCCGGCTGTCGGCTTTCGCGTATTGTCAACCTGGGAAGCCGGGTTTCGCAGTTTCACGACAACGATGCCGCTGAATTCCCCTGCCGATGCCGTTGGCAAGAAAATGCGTGTCTTTCCAAACGACATGATCCGGTGGACCATGGAAGCGATCGGTTTCCAGACCGTAGTGATGCCGATTACCGATGTTTATCTGGCGATCCAGCAGGGTACGGTAAACGGTCAGGAAAACCCGGTCGACACCATCAAGTCCCTTCGCTTCTACGAAGTTGCCCCGCACATTACCCTGACACGCCACGTCTACAGCCCGTTGCCGCTGACGGTTTCCGAGCAGACCTGGCAGAAATTCTCCGAAGCCGACAAGGCTGCGGTCATGAAAGCCGCCGCCGAGGCGTCAGCCTTCAGCCGCGACCTTGTGAAGAACTCCGTCGACAAGCAGCTTGAGGAAATGAAGGCTGCCGGCGCAACGGTTTCGGTACCGGTTATTGGTCCGTTCCGCGAGGCGGTGGCTTCCGTTTACGACAAGGCGCGCGATGTCTACGGCGCCGAGGCGGTCGACAAGGTACTGGCTGATACGGCAAAAATTCGCGAGATGATGCCGTCCACCAACTGAACGGTACCGCTAGCGCCGAGGCCGGGGCATGTCTGTCCCGGCCGGTTGCTCATTGGGAGGGGTTATGGATTATCGCCCGCATTATCCTTTGGCACTCAAGCTGTTGAGCGCGGCGATTGATGTCGGTCTGGCACTTGGCGGCCTGGCGATCCTCACTTTGGTGTTTGTCAATGCCTTCCTGCGCGGCGCGGCCGGATTTGACCTCGCGTGGTCGCTGGAAGTGACGGCCTTCCTGCTCCTTTGGAGTACATTTCTGGGTTGCGCTGCGGCAGTGGCGCGCGGCGCCCACATGCGTGTGACCGAAATTGTCGAGACTGTCATCCCGGCAAACGCGCAACGCTGGCTGGCGATTGCCATCGATATCGTCATTCTGGTTCTGCTGATCAGTCTCATTGTCACCGGCAGTTCGATTTCGGCCCATACCTGGGCACAGAAGACCACGGTGCTCTACTGGCCGGTTGGGTTTCTTTACGCATCCATGCCGGTGGGCATGGCCCTGTGCCTGGTGTTCCATGTCCATAACCTTGTCAACGACATGCGCAATCCGCCAGACCGCGAAAATACCGCTGATAACGCTGCCGCCAACAACGATGATCAGGAGCCATTGCAGTGATCCTGCTCTTCGTCGTCGTGGTTTTTCTGACCACGGTATTCCTTGGCGTCCCGCTCGTGTGGGCGATATTGCTCACTGCCGTCTTGCCGATCATCGTATTCGACCTCGGCTACCCGTTGCAGGCGCTCTATCTGAACTTCATCGGTGGCGTTGAACCAAATCATTTCCTCGCCATCCCGCTTTTCATTGTCGCAGGCGAGTTGATGAGCAGGGGTGGTGTCGGCCTTCGGATCATCGGATTTGCCCGCGCTGCATTCGGGTTCATGCCAGGTGGCCTCGGCATGGTCGTCGTCGGCGCGTCGATGATTTTCGGCGGCATATCCGGTTCGGCGATTGCCGACAGCGCCGCCATCGGTTCGGTGATGATAAAAAATATGGCGAAGGAAGGTTATGACAAGGCATTTGCTGCCGGCCTCGTTGCCGCCGCCGGTACGATCGGCATCATCATCCCGCCATCCATCCCGATGCTCATTTACGGTTTTGTCGGCAATGTCTCGGTCGCAGACCTGTTTCTGGCCGGCATGGTCCCCGGCATCCTGTTCGGCACGGCATTCATGATCGTCTGTTACTATGTCGGAAAGTCGACCGGATGCGATCCCGGCGGACGCACGACAACGGTTGGTGAACTATGGCGCTCGTTTGCCGGAACTGCGCCCGCTCTATTCATGCCGGTCCTGATCCTTGGCGGCATATTCACAGGCTGGGTGACACCGACCGAAGCCGCGGCACTGGCTGTCGTATACGGTTTGATCGTGACAATATTCGTCTACCGGGACTTCCGGATAGCCGACCTGCCGAGATTGATGATCGATTCCTTTGTCACCAGTTCGGTCGTCATGGTCGTCATTGGTGCGACGACGGTGCTCGGCTGGCTTATCACCCTTGAACAGATGCCGCAGCTCCTTGTCGGCTTTGTCCAGGAGGTTTCAAGCAGCCCCTGGGTGTTTCTGCTTCTCGTCAACATTGTGCTGCTGATCCTCGGCCTTGTGCTTGATCCTGTGCCGGCTATCCTGCTGACGGCACCGCTTTTCCTGCCGACTGCACAGAGCTTTGGCGTTGATCCCGTGCATCTCGGCGTGATCATGACGTGCAACGTCGCCGTCGGCCTGTTTACGCCGCCTGTCGGGGCAACGCTTTACGTTGCTTCGCGGATTTCCGGCGTGGGTGTACTTTCAATCGCACGCAAAATGGTTCTGTTGTACGCTGCAGCGATCCTGGCACTCATGCTGGTCACCTACATCCCGGCAGTGTCGATGTCGATGGTTTGGCTGGTCAGATAATTACTGGAAGGGCGGACATGTATGCGGTCATTGTGACTTTCAACCTGAAGAGCAATGCGATGGCGGCCTTCCTGCCGCTCATGCTGGCGAACGCGGCAACGTCGCGGCGCCTTGAAGCCGGATGCCACCAGTTTGACGTCTGCACCGATCCCGCGCGGCCGGACACGGTATTGCTTTACGAACTGTATGCTGACCGCGCCGCGTTCGATCTTCACCTCGGCTCGGAGCATTTCAGAAAATTCGACCAGGCCGTTGGTCCGATGATTGCCAGCAAGGAAGTCAGTACTTTCCCGGAGGTGAGGCAATGAATTGGGAAGTCCATGCGCTGAAATATGCCGACCGCAACAATCGCGTTCGCGGCGACAGTTTCATATTCGATGACAATCATGACGCGCCGCATCCGATCGACTATTTCATCTGGGTCATCAGGGACGGTGGTAACATCATCGTTGTCGACACCGGTTATGACACCGCGGAAGCCGAACGGCGGCAACGGCCGATAATGCGCGAACCGGCCGAGGCACTCGCCGGCATCGGCATCCGTGCCGAGGATGTCACCACGGTTGTCATAACACACCTTCACTACGATCATGCCGGCGGTTTCAGGCAGTTCCCCAATGCGGTGTTTCATATGCAGGCCGCCGAAATGGCTTATGCCACCGGCCCGTGCATGTGCCACGACACCCTGCGCATGCCGTTTACGGCCGATCACGTTTGCGATGCGGTTCAGCGTGTCTATTCAGGGCGTGTCGTGTTTCATGAGGGTGACGGCGAGATCGCAGACGGCGTGACCGTTCACTGCATCGGTGGCCATTCGCGCGGATTGCAGGTTGTGCGTGTGCGCACCGAAGCCGGCTGGCTTTGCCTGGCATCCGATGCAACGCATTTCTACGAGAATGTTTTCACCGGCAAACCGTTTCCAATCGTCGTTGATCTGCAGGACATGCTGGACGGGTTTGCGCGGCTGCATACACTTGCCAGCGACCGGCGGCTGATCATTCCGGGCCACGATCCGCTTGTCATGGACCTGTTTGACAGTGCCGGGCCGGACTATGCCCGGCGCCTTGACCGGGGTCCTGCCAGGGAACTTCCGTTTTGAAACTGGGCGTTGTCGCAGATGATTTTACGGGCGCCTCCGACATTGCACTGACGCTGGCCGAGGGCGGAATGCGGGTGGCGCAATTTGTTGGCATTCCCGTTGGCACGCATCGCGGCATCGAGGCTGGCGTCATCTCGCTGAAGACGCGCACCGCACCCGCCAGTGACGCCGTTGCGGCGTCTGTGGACGCTTGTGACTGGCTCGTGGGGCACGGCTGCGAACAGGTCATCTACAAGATTTGCTCGACATTTGATTCAACCGATGACGGCAATATCGGGCCGGTGCTCGAAGCGCTCGCGCAACGGCTTGGCGAGAACCGCATTGCGGTCTGCCCGGCTTTTCCGGAAAACGGACGAAGTGTCTACCAGGGCCATCTGTTCGTCGGCGATCGCCTGCTCAGTGAAAGCGGCATGAAGCACCACCCCCTGACGCCGATGCATGACGCCGATCTGCGCCGCGTCCTTGCAAGGCAGACCACCTGGCCGGTCGATCACATGCCGGCCGAGATTGTTTTTTCCGGCCGGGCGGCTATCGCTGCCGCAATGCGGGGCCCGCGGGCAATGGTCATCATCGATGCCGTCCGCAATGACGATCTGGTTGAAATCGGCACCGCATTGCGTGACAGGAAACTGCTGTGCGGCGGCTCCGGCATCGCGCTCGGCCTGCCAGCAAATTTCGGCTGCGTGCCCCGGAAAATCCCGTGGCGCGGCGCCGACGGGCGGGGCGTTGTCCTGTCCGGTTCGTGCTCGGATGCGACCCGGGCCCAGATCAAGCGCTACTGTGAGCAGGCGCCGCACATCGAAATTTCAGCAAGGGAGGTGATGGAAAACGCGGTTTCCGCGGCAGGCATTGCCGACCGGGTGATGGCGCAGCCGGAAAAAGCACCAATTGTCTATTCGTCTGCTGATCCCGCTGCCGTCAAGGCTGCCCAGAACACCTATGGCCGCGAGACGCTCGCACAGGCCATTGAAACCCTGTTTGCGGATCTGGCGCATGAACTGGAAAGGCGCGGCGTGACCCGGATCGTGGCTGCGGGCGGGGAAACCTCGGGCGCCGTGGTATCCGGACTGGCCGCGGACACGCTCGATGTCGGCCCGCGGATCGCCGCCGGCGTGCCGGCGCTGCGCGTCGGCAATCGCAACCTGGCCATTGCACTGAAATCCGGTAACTTCGGGGACGAGGATTTTTTCATGAAGGCACTGGACGTGCTGGCGGGGCAGGCATGAGCGAAGAAACGAAAGCACGCGACGCAATCACGCGATGGGCAAAATCGATGTTCGACCGCGGTCTGACCGGTGGGTCATCGGGCAACATCTCTATGCGGCTGTCAAACGGAAAGCTGCTCGTGACACCGACCGGAAGCTGTCTGGGATTTCTCGATC
>JAHEGF010000357.1 GCA_024645155.1 Phyllobacteriaceae bacterium
AATCACCAGCCCCAGGCCGCCGACGATTCCGGAACGAAACGCGGCATCCGCGTAGCCTTTGCGGGTAAAAACATCGGTCAGCCAGCCGCTGCACAATACGCCGGTGGTGTTGCCGATCATCACGATAGCGCCCAGGTAAATCCCGACTTCCTTTGGCGACAGGCCATAACGCCGGATGAAAAATGCCGGCGCCCAGGACAAAAGCGCAAACAGTGACAAAGCCAGGAATCCGAAGCCCAGGTAGTGCGTGGCAAAGGTCTTCAGGTTCGCCTTGATATAACTGAATACTTCAGAGATCGCATAACCGGCCGGTCCGGCGGCCATCACGCCCTTGCGTTCCGGATCACGAACGGTCAGAAAAAACAATGCAGCGATGAGCACACCGGGTAGGCCGACGATGAAAAAGGTCATTTGCCAGGGCTTGACGATACCAATGACCGGCAGGTTGATTTCCCCAAACTGGCTGACCCACTCGATGGCTGCACCGCCAATCAGAAAGGCCAGTCCTGCGCCGATGAATGAGCCGATGGAGTAGATGCCCAGGGCCAGACCCAGTTTCGATTTTGGGAATGAATCCGTGATCATCGAATAGGCGGCTGGAGATAGAGCCGCTTCGCCCACGCCGACACCCATGCGGGCGGCGAAAAGCTGCCAGAAGTTCTTGGCCGCACCGCACACCGCGGTGGCGATGCTCCAGATGAAAATCCCGGTGGCGATAATCAGGGGCCGTGACTTGCTGTCCGCAAGACGCGCGATCGGTAGTCCCATCAAGGCGTAAAAAATCGCAAACGCCAGCCCTTGCAACAAGCTGAAACCGGTGTCGCTGATCTGCAGGTCCGCCCGGATGGGCTGCACCAGTAATGCAATAACCTGCCGGTCAACGAACGAGAATACATAAGCGATCATGCACAGGAACACGATGTACCAGGAGTAGGCAAGCGAATGGCCGTTGTCCTTGGAGCTGTTTTGACTCATGACTTCTGATTCTCGCCAGGCGCTGAAAAAAAAGCGTCCGTTACGGGTAACGGACGCTTTTGTGGCTGTCTTTTCTGGAAAAGTCAGTTTTCAACAAACTAGAAAAAGTTGTACTTAAGGGATAGCGACCATTCAGCGGGCCGTCCATAGAGGTTGTCAGCATAGGATGCTGAAGTGCCAAAAGACGAGTTGCCGGTGATCAGATATTCCTCATCGGTGATGTTTCTGAATGCCAGGATGCCTTCCCAGCGACCATCGTTGGTCTGGAGCATGACCGCGGCGTTCAGCAGGTCGTAATCGTCCTGATAAAGCTGGGGTGTGTTGATGGCATCATTGTATTGCGAATCGTGGAAGGACCAGTCAACCCGCGGAACCAGCGTGCCCCAATCGCCGATATCAAAGGTATAGGCCACGCCCACAGCCGTGCTCCATTTAGGCGTATTGACCAGCTTGTTATCCTTGAATATGGGGGTGGCATTGTTTTCCACGCTCGGGTCCAGCTTGTCGTAGCCGGCATCGATATAACCCACAGACGCTGTTATGTACCAGCGATCGGTCGGCACCAGGGTCAACTCGACTTCTCCGCCGTCAATGCTTGCCTTCCCGCCGTTAAAGGTGATGGGATTGAATGTCTCGCGAACAATGATTTGCAGATCGTCGTAATCGGTGTGAAACAGCGCGATATTCAGCCGGGCCTTATGATCAAACAAATCGGCCTTCATTCCCACTTCGTAACTTTTCGCGCTTTCCGGCTCAAACGTGGTGGGCTCGAGCGCAGGACCGGTGTATCGCTGATCAAAGCCGCCGCTCTTGAAACCCTCTGAATAGGTGGCGTAGACAAGGACATCGTCGGTGGCCTGATAAGCCAGGTTGACCATGCCGTTGGTGTCATCAAATTTCCTTTCGAATTCGACAAAGGGCAGTAATCTGGTGCCTGCCGGTAGCGGCCCTACGGGCGACAGATACATGCCTGCAAAATTGGGCCATGTGTTGCCGAAGAAACCGCTGGCTGATGCGTCGCCCGCCGAGGTTTGGTCCGGCTTGAAGCGCTTGGTGTCTTCGGTGTACCTGATACCAACAGTCAAGGCCAGTTGCTGCGTCATGTCGAAGGTGGCCTGGAAGAAAGCGGCCTGTGATTCATTGTCGTAAAAACCGCCGCTCCTTAGCGAGCCGACCGGCAGGAACACCGGATTTATGTTGAATCCGTCCTCCTCGAAGTAATAAAGACCAAACAGCCAGCTCATTCTTTCATCCATCAGCTTGCCGGAAAACTGGAATTCCTGGCTGAATTGCGAATGATCGTAAAAGTCCTGGGTGGCAAAAATGTTGGCGGGGGTATTATCGCCGTCCCTGGAGGATTCCATCTCCATTTCACGGTAACCGGTAATGGACTTGATATTCAGCCAGTCGGAAGCATCCCAGCTCATCTCCGCGCTGATACCCCAGATGTCCAGGTGCGATTTGACCGGAAAAGTCCCTTCGGAGGTATACGCCCCGACAAAACTGTCAGGACCCACGCAGCCAGGCGCTCCGCCTGCTCCGACGCCCGGAGGCGGAAAAGAAGGCGGACCGGCGACGCCAAAATCAGGGTTGATATTGACAACGGTGCAACTGTCCAGCAGACCATTTCCGAAGGTGCCAAACGCCTGTTTGTCATTGACGCCGGCAGAAACGGTGGGCGCGCCGTTTTCACGAATCTTGGTGCCGTCTGCCGCCACATATAGTTGAAAATTCTCACTCGGAGTCCATAAAGCCGAGGCCCTGAAAGCAGCGCTGTCGTCGTCCCCGGTTTTTACACCGTCATAAACCCGCTTCACGTATCCATCCCGATTACGAGAGGCAACAGCCAGATTTGCGTTCAATGTCTCGCTGATCGGCGCGTTCGCCCTGGCGGTGACATAAAACATATCGTCGTCACCCACCTGGATCTGGACACTGGCGCTCTTTTCCGCGTCGGGCCGTTTGGAATACACAGCAACTGCGCCGCCGATCGTATTACGGCCAAACAGCGTACCCTGTGGGCCACGCAGAATTTCAAT
>JAHEGF010000358.1 GCA_024645155.1 Phyllobacteriaceae bacterium
AGGGGGGTCATTCCGCGGCCGCCCCAGTCTTCGGTCCAGCCCACCCCTATCCAGCCATCGCGACCCATTTTCTGCAGGGCTTCCCGCCATAGGGGACCACCGCCTTCACCCATATCCCGCTCGCATTCCGCACTCAGCTCGGGGGTCATCAGTTCCTTGAAATAGGCGCGCAACTCGTCACGCAGAGCGAGTTGCTGTTGAGTGAACTGGATGTTCATTTTGCCCTCTCTGAAGTGGGGTATTTCCTACCACCGAAAGTCTATTCGGTTTACCGTCTTGCCGACACCTGCCCCAGGGCCAAAATCAGTGACGATTTCGCTCAGTCCTATCGAGCGATAACGCGTCGGTATGCAGCGGCAAATGCAAGGGAAACCCTACACTTTCAGCCCGGCGATAATTTGTTTCCACATGCTGTCGGGCGCTGCATACGGCGCATAAATCGCCAGTCGGTCCGCATCTTCGCCATACTTTTCCAGCAGCTTGCCGGCAATCTCTGCGGGCTCTCCCCGGGTCGTAAAAGCGTCCAGGAAATCGTCATTGATATAGGCACCCAATTCGTCCCAGCGCCCCTCCTTGGACAGCCGGTTCAATTCCGGCTGCAAATCCCCGTAGCCGACCGCCTCCATCGGAGACCTGTAGGCCGGCGTTGAGGCGTAGAAACCCAATAAACCCCTGACGCTGTCGGTTGCCGCTGCCATTGCTTCGGCAGACTCGCCGGTAATGACGATGGCGTTGATCTGCAGGGTAAAGTCCTGCCGCTGACGGCCCGATTTAGCCAGGCCACGATGTACCGCGGGCAGCGCTGCATCTTTAAGAAAGGGCAGATTACTGAACGGGTGCACGATCAGCCCATCCGCCACCTCCCCGGCCACTTCGGTCATAAGAGGCCCCAACGCTCCCAACAGTACCGGGGGCACCCCAAACGGGTTCGGGCCGGGATTGAACATGGGCGTCATCAGGGTATGCCGATAATACTTACCCTCAAAGGCGAGCCGGCTGCCGTCCTGCCAGCAGGTGAAGATGGCTTTGAGCGCCTCAATGTACTCACGCATGCGCGCTGCCGGTGGACTGAAGTCCGTACCGAAGCGGTTTTCGATATGCGCCTTGACCTGGGAGCCGATACCCAGTGAAAAGCGACCCTTACTGAAGGTCTGCAGGTCCCAAGCCTGGTAAGCCAGGTGCATGGGATTGCGCGGAAACGCAACAGCGATGCCGGTGGCAATATCCAACTGAGGAGCATGTTCGGTAGCCAGGACCAGGGGATAGAACGGATCCCAACTGCCTTCCAGCGTGTAAACACCGTCGTAACCAATCCCGGCCAGGCGCGCCGCTTCGCTGGCGGCATCACCCAGTTGAGCGTAGAACGGTCCGTCTATCTTCATCAATGTTTTCCCGTGCGAATTAAATCAGTCACTACACGTCAAAATGCGTTGCCCGACACGGTACCCCACTGCCACCGTGCGACCAACACGGGCGGCGACTGTGGCGTAACAAAGCCGGACTGGTTCAGAAAGGTGAACACTGCCACGACCCAAGTCGGATACCATATGACATCTACTTTGATGAGGACCTCGTCATGAAAATTGGTATCTGCCTTCCGTATATGAAAGCGGGGCTAACCCGCGATGACTACCTTGCCTGGTTTCAGGCGGTAGACAGCGGGCCATTTCACAGTGTGTGTTGCGGCGAACGCGTACATGGCCCGACCATGGATATGCGCATGGTCCTGGCCGCCGCAGCTGTCGCGACAAAACGGGTGGAAATTACACCGACCCTGTATGTCCTGCCGATGCACAGCGCCACCCGGGTGGCAAAAGAGATTGCCAGTCTCGATGTGCTGTCCGGCGGCCGGGTAAAAAAGGTGTCCGTGGGCTATGGTGGTCGAGAACAGGATTACGCCGCCGTGGGCGCAAGTTATAAAGGACGCTATGGCCGCATGGACTGCCAGGTCGAGGAAATGCGGATGGTCTGGCAGGGACGGGAAATCGTCAGCGGCGCCGGTCCAATCGGCCCGGCACCAAGCCGACCCGGTGGCCCCCTACTTCTGGCCGGAGCGATGGGACCCAAGAGTATCGCTCGCTGCGCCCAATGGGCGGACGGCCTTTACGCCTGGTCCGGCAACGGCGAAAAAGAAGAGCTTTGCAACGCTTTTGCCATGGCCGATGCTGCCTGGGAGACAGCGGCAAGAGCTGAAAAACCGTTTCGCATGGGTGGCTTCTGGTACAGCCTGGCAGACAACGGGCAGCAAAAGCTCCATGACTACATCTATGAATACATGGCTATAGCAGGACCTGAGATAGCGACCATGATGGCGGAGTCAGTCCATCGCAGCAGCCCGGATACCGTGAACGAGGCCCTGGATAACGCGGCCGCCGCTGGCTGCGAGGAGTTGTTCCTGGTGCCGGCCACGGCTGAACTCGCAGAGGTCGAACGACTGGGAGACCTGCTGGCGGGCCGGTAGTCCGCCGTGTCGGCACACCGATACCTGTAAACCGGTCCGGTGCTGCTTCTTTAGAATTCCCACCCGGGCTCGCTTGCCGCTATAATCCTCGCCTTGACTCACACAACACCAATCATCCCGGGACACTTTCATGGCCAAGCGCGTATACCTGTTCAACGAGGGCAACAAGGACGATAGGGAGTTGCTGGGCGGCAAGGGCGCCAACCTGTGCGAGATGACCAACCTGGGGCTACCTGTTCCGTTCGGCTTTATCATTACTACCATGACCTGCCGTGAGTTTTTCCAGGCCGGTAACAAACTGCCCGCCTTGTTGGAGCAGGAATACCGCGTTGCGCTGGACATAGTAGAGAAAAAAATGGGCGCACGTTTTGGCGACCCAACCAACCCCCTGCTCTTTTCGGTTCGCTCGGGAGCTCCGGTATCCATGCCCGGGATGATGAATACCATTCTCAACCTGGGACTGAACGATGAGATTACAGAGGGCCTGGCACAAAAAACCGGCAATCCGAGATTTGCCTATGACAGCTACCGACGCTTCATCCAGATGTTC
>JAHEGF010000359.1 GCA_024645155.1 Phyllobacteriaceae bacterium
CGAAGTTCCCGATGAGGCCTACACAATCCCCTTCGGCCAGGCCAATTTTACCCGCACCGGCGATCAGGTAACCATCGTGGCATTTTCGCGCATGGTGAACCTGGCGAACCAGGTGGCCGACAAATTGGCGGGGGAAGGTATTTCGGTGGAAGTGGTCGACCCCAGAACGACTTCGCCGCTGGACGAGGACAGCATCCTCGACAGTGTGGAAAAGACCGGCCGCCTGGTGGTTGTAGATGAATCGAACCCGTATTGCAGCATGGCCTCTGAAATAGCCAGCCTGGCCGTCTGCGAAGCTTTCGATTTCCTCAAGGCGCCGGTGGTAAAGGTTACGGCGCCGCACACCCCCGTGCCGGCTACGCCCAGTTTGGAACAAGCCTATATTCCATCGGCCGCGAAGATCGAAACGGCGGTGCGAACGGTGCTTGATTTCGAATCCTAGTGGATTTCAACAAAGCGGCTTGGGACACCATTGGCCTGCAAGCCCTGTGATGACGGGGCGTCTATGAAGTCGATCACAAAAGCAACCATTTGCTTCTGTTTGTGTTGCCTGGCGGGAACTGCTCTCGGCGCTGAAAATGCGGACCCCTACAACGGCTGGGCGTATTACGGCGGCACCCAGGATGGCATCCGGTATTCTTCCCTCGATCAGATCAATGGTCAAAACGTCGACGACCTCGAAGTCGCATGGATTTATCACAGCGGTGAATTGGAACGGCGCGGTCAGGATCTGATTACCAATAGCTCGACGCAGAATACCCCCACCCTGGTGGCGGGATCACTGATGATCTGCACGCCCTTCAACCGGTTGATCGCACTGGACCCCGCTACGGGTAAGGAACGTTGGGTTTTCGATGCCGACATCGATCTGAGCCACAAATTGCCGTTTCATTACAACTGCCGCGGTGTGACCGCCTGGGAAAATCCTGCTGCCGGCCCGGAAGCGGTGTGCCGTAACAGCGTATTCATGGGCACGAACGACGAACGGTTGTTTGCGATCGATGCGCAAACAGGCAAGCGCTGCCCGGGTTTTGGTTCCAACGGTGAAGTCCCGGTAACCCAGCCGCAATCTCTTCAGTTCGCCGGTGAGCGCAAAATCACGTCAGCGCCCGTGGTTTTGAATGGCGTTGTAGCGGTCGGTTCTTTCGTAATGGATAACCTGAGGGCAGATGCGCCAAGGGGAACGGTATTTGCCTTTGACGCAGCAACGGGAAAAGCGCTGTGGAGTTTCGATCCGATTCCGCGGGAGCCCGACGATCCCGCCCGGGAGACCTGGCAAGACGACAGTTCAATGACGACGGGTGCGGCCAACGTTTGGGCGACCATGGTTGCAGACCCCGAAAGGGATCTTATTTTTGCGCCCGTTGCTTCGGCATCACCCGATTTCTGGGGTGGCGAACGCAAAGGCGACAATCTTTACTCGAGTTCGATTGTGGCCCTGAACGCGAAAACCGGGAAAGTCGTCTGGCACTTTCAACATATACATCACGACATCTGGGATTACGATACGTCTTCGCCACCCATGCTGATCGATATCACTCGCAATGGTGAGAAGATTCCCGCGGTGGTGCAAAATACGAAACAGGGCTTTTCTTTTGTTCTGAACAGGGAAACCGGTGTGCCGGTATTTGGTGTGGAGGAACGTCCCGTTCCGCAAAATGCCCTGGCTGGAGAATGGCTTTCACCGACCCAGCCATTTCCCGTCGCGCCGCCGCCGCTGGTGCCGCAGGGCCTGACGCCGGATGACGCCTGGGGATTTACCTGGTTCGATCGCCGGGCCTGTCGCAAGAAGATCGAGAGCCTGCGCTCCGAGGGAATTTTCACCCCCCCGTCCACGGCCCCGGGCTCGGTCATTTACCCCGGCACGGCCGGTGGCATGAACTGGGGCGGGCCGGCTTTCGACCCCGCACGCAAATGGATGATCGTCAATACCACCAATGTACCCCAGGTGGTCATCCTCGTTCCCAGAAAAGACATCGAAGGCGTCGTGGGCATCAATCTGGAAGTGGGGAATGACGTCGCCGCGGCACTGGGTACGCCTTACGGCGTGCGCAGGGAATGGTTGTTGTCTCCACTGGGCGCGCCCTGTGTCAAGCCACCCTGGGGTGAATTGGTGGCCGTGGACATGGAAAATGGCAGCATCAAGTGGCGGGTGCCGCTGGGCTCCATCGAAAAGATGCTGCCGCTGCCCATCGAATGGAACCTGGGTACACCGAATCTGGGCGGCCCCATTGTCACTGCGGGGGGGCTGATCTTCATAGGGGCCACAATGGACGGTTATCTGCGGGCCTTCGATGTCGAAAACGGCGAGGAACTGTGGAAAGACGAGCAGCCCGGTGGTACGCAGACGACGCCGATGACCTACGAAGCCGGCGGCCGGCAGTACGTGGTCATGGTGAGTGGGCATCATCTGTGGTTTGGCAGCCCGGCCAGTGACGCCGTTGTGGCTTACAGCCTGCCGGACCGTCGCAAGAAATAAAGCTGTCCCCTTGTACCCGGCACCGTGCCGGCTCAAATCCGGTCTTCCTGTGGATTATTTCGGTGTATACCAGATGGGCGAGGTATAAGCCCGCTCCTGCGTGACCATGGGCACCTCCGGTGGCATTTCAGCGCCAAAGAATTTCGCGTCGTACGCAGTCCAGCGGGGGGTCGGAATTTCAATTACGCGTACATAATAGAATGCTGCCTGCCCGGCGTCGAAGTCCGGATCCCGCCAGACGGTCATCAAAAGGGGATCGCCAATTTCATTGGTATAACTGGCATTCCTGATATCCACGGTAGCGCCGACCAGCGGGGCTTTGCCTGTGTCCGGTGATACCTGGCGGCCATCCGCCAGGGCTGCATCGTAGACCTGTTCCCGGGTCTCGCCGGTATCGGTCAGCCATCCCTTGATGATCTGAATGCGGTCGAGGTTGGCCCCGTCCGGATCTTTGCTTGCCGTTACCATGAAAACAGGCGCGTGGGCCCCGGGCGCAGCACCGGGCAAGTCACCACCCATTGGAAC
>JAHEGF010000360.1 GCA_024645155.1 Phyllobacteriaceae bacterium
CCCCACACGAAATTGGGCATCCCCGAAATGGCGCCGACGATGTACAGCACGCCTATCGCCCGGAAGGTGAACAGAACCAGCATTCCGCTGACCGTTCCTGCCCAAAGGCGGGCGGCCACATCGCCCCACGATGCGCGAGCCTGGACGGTTTTTTTGCCGAGTCGGCGAACTAGGACACCCAGCGGCCAGATGACAAAGGCGAAGACAACCATCGAGATGAGCAGGAATGCCACCAGTGCGATCAGAACGGCGTGGAAGCTTTGAGTCTCGTACCAAGGTAATCTGCGGAAGACACCATGGTAGCCCTGTCCCGAAACCATCTGGGTAGTAGTGCCCGCCTTATCCTGAACGAAGGCGATCTGCCCTGTACCATCTACCCGCTCAAAGTACAGCGGTTCGACCTCTACCCAGAGGCTGGGCCCCTCGAAACCGCCAAATGAGTCTCCCCCACTGATCGGTTCGACAATCAGGTAGCCCTCCTCGCTGGCGCGCACCTCGATCAGCTGGGCGAAGAAGAATACGGACTTGGCAAAGGTGGTCGTGTCCGCATGGAGGATACGGTAGGTTCCAGTGAACTGCCGGGTGCGATCTCGGTAGCCTGCTGTAGGCACGGGGACACTAGAACCAGCTACGGGGTAGTAGCGATCGAGAAACGCGCCGATGATTTCCAGACGCAAGTTGCTGTCGCCGGAGTTGTAGCTGATAAAGAAGCCCAGATCCCGGTCGGGTAACAAGACCATGCGGCTGCGAGTGCCGATGCCATCGCCATCGCGCAGAAAGACTTGCTGGCCGTTCTCCAAGTGCTCAAACAACCCGTACGAGATTCCACCCATTCTAGGATGGGGGGCGAATCGCCGGGTGAACATCAGTTGGGTGGTGGCTTGATCCAGGATGCGTGCCCCCTGAACCTTCCCTCCGCCCAGCAGGGCGAGCATGAAATGGTTCATGTCCTCGGCAGTGGTACGCAGGCCACCCGATGGACCATAACGAATATGGAAGAAGGGCATGCGTTCGTACTGGCCATCCTGGTATTCATACCCAGGGGCCAATCTGGCACGCAGGGCCTCGGGCAGGTGCACGTCAAGCGTACTGTCAGCCATTGCCAAGGGGGTGAAAATGCTGTCGGCCATGTACTGCTCGAAGGTTGTGCCTGCAAGTTTCGCCGTCAAGTAGCCGGCCATGTTGGCGGCGAAATCACTGTAGGTCATGTATTGTCCAGGGGGGTAGATTTGGGTTGGCATGTAGGTTTCCAGCAGTTCACCCAGGGGGAGCAGATCATTCTCAGAGCGCCCCAGGACACCGATCAGGCGCGTTTGGAAGCCATCGGTGTGGGTCAACAAGTTGGCGAAGGTCAGGGGCTCGGGAAAGCTGGCAGCAAGCTGGAAATCGGTCAAGTAGGGCCGGATGTCGCCGTCCAAGTCGACAATGCCCCGCTCGTAGAGCTGCAGGACACCAATCGCCGTAAAGGTTTTGGCCAGGGAGGCCGTGGTCAGAACGGTCCTTTCCGGGTCAAAGGGGGTCTGTGTTTCCAGGTCGGCATAGCCGTAGCCTTTGGAAAAGAAGACTTCACCGTCTTTGACCATGGTAAAGACCACGCCAGGGATGTGATGTGCCTTCATCTGTTCGGCGAGGTAGGTGTCGAGGAAGGCTTCGAACTCCTCCGGGTCGGTTGGGCCGGAGGGCTGCGCCGCGGGTAGGTTTGCCGTTTCCGCAGAAACGGCAGACCACGCCCCAGTCGGCCGCAAGATGATGACACCGAACATGGTTGCCAGCGTCAGTCTCAAGACGAATCGCCAAGATGTCGTACTCATGTCTAACGGCCTCCAGATGAGCCGCCCGGCCAGCTCTAGGATACTGCTGGATAAGTCTAGGCCGCAGCTGGCCGGGTCGGCTCCATCGAGTTGTTGGGCAACACCCTCTAGTTTCGATGAGAATCGGCAAACCGGGTGATATCTTTCTCAAAGCTACTCATGGTTGGCATGTCGACACCCAATTCCCGACCTGTGTTCAGCAAGGCATAATACGACATCTTGATCTCTTGCCGATCAGCCAGTGCGTGCGCAGAGCTACGCTGAACACTCTTGTTGAAACGAAACAGCAATCTCAACATCAAACCAGCAATCTGGCGCGCGATCAAAGAAGTATTGGAATACATCCGTGCGTCAGGATATCTCTTCAGGTCAACACCACGACGGGCCACCACTTCCAAGCACTCTTTGACGGCAAAGAGGCTCAGATCGCCAGTGCGATGATCGCGCAATAGCGCCTCAAGTCCACCTGCTCGCACCAACGCTGGCCATAGTCCAGCATTGATGGCGTATTGCACCCAAATGTAGTGAAGAATATTGTCCTGCAAGATAGGCTTGATGCCAATGCTGTCGAGCAAAGTGGCTGTCTGGGTGAGGGAGTTGTCTTTCCGGCCATTGACTTGTCCGAGATCAATCGTGGGGAAAATGGCGGATGTCAGTGTGGCGTTCTGGAAGCTTCCCCCTGCCTTGGCGTCGCCGTACACATAACGAGATTGTGGCAATAGGCTGTCTATCGCTGCTGTGCCGTTCCAGTTCTGCGTCAGAAGTAGGTAGTTCGCTCCCTCCGTATAGGGGATGATTTGCCTCAGTGCGTCTTCAACTTGATAGGGCTTGGTTGGAATGATAACAAATTCAAAGCCCTCAGATGAATTGAGCGCCTCAGTTACTTTGAGGTCATAGTGACCGATGTATTGCTTATCATATCGCTTGCGGCTGTCGAGTATATCGATGGGGATCCCCTTGATGAGCTGTGGGCTCTTGCCGGGACGCACAAAGTGGGTTACATCATATCCTCCCCTTGACAGCGCCCACCCATAGATTGAGCCAATGACACCCGCTCCGACGATCAGAGTTTTCACCTCATGCCCCCTTGTTCCTGTCAGAAATGATTCGATGCCCGTTCAGGTGGTGATAGGCTGCTCAACTCCTTATTAGCCTTATACTATTACGCCTCTGC